>CACNWD010000007.1 GCA_902624085.1 uncultured Prochlorococcus sp. | reverse complement strand
GAAATTCTTAATACAACAACATTTACTCCTTTTTTGAAAGTTAAGTATATTCTTGGATTTTCTGAAAAATCTTGGAAATTAGTTGATTATGTCAGTGGTATTTAGGTTTTTATTCTTAATCGTTTATAATTAGAAAAGAATAAATTTAATTAATGTTTGACGAACTTTCTGCACGATTTGAAGACGCAGTAAAGGGTTTAAGAGGAGAATCAAAAATTAGTGAAAATAACATTGATCTGGCATTAAAACAAGTACGTAACGCTTTGTTAGACGCTGATGTCAGCTTGTCCGTTGTGAAAGAATTTATAAGTGATGTAAAAGATAAGGCTATTGGTGAAGAGGTTGTTAGAGGTGTTAATCCTGGTCAAAAATTCATTGAAGTTGTCAATAGCGAATTAGTGAACATAATGGGTAATGAAAATTCCCCATTGAATGAAAATAAAAATAAGCCGACTGTAATTTTAATGGCTGGATTACAGGGTGCCGGTAAAACGACGGCTACTGGTAAATTAGGCCTTTATCTTAAAGAAAAACAAAAAAAAGTTCTAATGATTGCTGCTGATGTCTACAGGCCTGCAGCGGTTGATCAACTTAAAACAATTGGAAAACAATATAGTCTAGAAGTTTTTTCAGATGTCAAAGAAAATAGTAAACCAGAGGAAATTGTTAGGGATGGACTCGCTTACGCCTTAGATAATGAAAAAGATTTCATCATTATTGATACCGCAGGTAGGTTACAAATTGATGAATCAATGATGGAAGAAATGGTTCGGATTAAGGGAGTCTCTAACCCGGATGAGGTCCTCTTGGTAGTTGATTCTATGATTGGTCAGGAGGCTGCTGATTTGACTAAATCATTTCACGAGAAAGTAGGAATTACTGGTTCTGTGTTAACTAAGCTTGATGGTGATTCAAGGGGAGGTGCAGCACTTTCTATTAGAAAAGTCAGCGGAAAACCAATTAAATTTATAGGCACTGGTGAAAAAATTGAGGCATTACAACCATTCCATCCAGAGAGGATGGCGAGTCGAATTTTAGGAATGGGAGATGTACTTACTCTTGTTGAGAAAGCTCAAAAGGAGGTTGAACTTGCGGATGCTGAGGCAATGCAAAAGAAACTGCAAGAAGCAACTTTTGACTTTAATGATTTCGTCAAGCAGATGAGATTAATTAAACGAATGGGTTCTTTGGGTGGACTAGTTAAATTAATTCCAGGGATGAATAAAATTGATGATGGAATGATTAAGAATGGAGAAGAACAACTTAAAAAAATTGAAGCGATGATAGCCTCTATGACTTTAATTGAGAAACAAAAACCAGAATTACTTGCAGCTGAACCATCTAGAAGGAGTCGTATCGCTAAAGGTAGTGGATATGAAGTAAAGGAGGTTGATAAGGTTTTATCTGATTTTCAAAGGATGAGAGGATTTATGAAGCAAATGTCTAATGGAGGAATGCCTGGAATGGGAGGAATGCCTGGAATGGGAGGAATGCCTGGAATGGGTGGAATGCCTGGAATGGGTGGAATGCCTGGAATGGGTGGAAATCATACACCCCGTCAGAAAAGAACAAAATCTACCAAGAAAAAAAAGGGATTCGCTGATTTATAGTTTTCAAAAATTTACCTTTCAATGATAGAATTAATAAAACGAATAAAATTTTAAGATGATTAAATTGCGCCTAAAGCGCTTTGGAAAGAAAAAAGAGGCTAGTTTCAGAATTGTTGCATGTAACAGTACCTCTAGAAGAGATGGAAGACCCCTGCAGGAACTTGGTTTTTACAATCCAAGAACCAAAGAGACAAGACTTGATACTGAAGCCCTAAGACTGAGATTAACTCAAGGAGCTCAACCAACAGATGTCGTTAGAACATTACTAGAAAAGGGTGGGTTATTAGAGTCAAAGGAAAGACCTTCAATCGCTATTGGCAAAGCAAAATTAGCTGAAAAAGAAAAGGCTGCAAAATCCGAAGAAAAAAAATCTGAAACTACTAAAGCTGAAAAAGAATAAACTTGCTAGTTTCACCTCAACATTCAAATACTAAATGAAAGAGGTTTCCAATATAGGTCACTTCACAATAGATTTACCAAGTACAGATGCTGCTACAGCTCTTTCTGGACCTGGTAATACATCTTTGAAAAAATTTGAGAGTCTTACTGGAGTTTCGTTTGCGATAAGAGGCTTGCAGCTTGAAATGAGTGGTCTATCATCAAAATTAGAAAAAGCATCAGCACTCGTTGAATTAACGAGACCTATATGGGAACAAGGATTAGAAGTCCCGGATGTTGATTTGAAAGCGGCATTTTGTTCTTTGAATATAGGTCAAGCAACATCTCATGCTGAATTAGGTAAGAAAGTCCTTGTTCGATCAAAAGGCGGTAAATATTTAAGACCAAGAACAATAAGGCAGAAGGCTTATGTAGAAGCGATAGAGAAATATGATTTAACTTTTGCAATTGGACCAGCAGGAACAGGTAAAACCTTTTTAGCAACAGTTTTAGCCGCAAGATTGTTAGCTGAAAGGGCAGTTGAAAAAATTATATTAACTAGACCTGCTGTTGAAGCTGGAGAAAACTTAGGATTTTTACCTGGGGATTTACAACAAAAAGTAGATCCATACTTAAAACCTCTTTTTGACTCTCTACATAGTATCTTTGGGTCTGAAAAAACTAATTCTCTTTTAGATAAAGGGATAATAGAGATAGTGCCCCTCGCCTTCATGAGAGGCAGAACTCTCGAAGATTCTTTAATAATTCTTGATGAGGCTCAAAATACAACAAAATCTCAAATGAAAATGTTTTTGACTAGATTAGGTGAGAGATCAAAAATGATTGTTAATGGAGATATTACTCAAATTGATCTAAAGGATAGGAATGAGAGTGGTTTAAGTGAAGCAATTAATATTTTCTCTAATGTGGAGGATATAAAATTTTGTTATTTGACAACTGAGGATATTGTTCGTCATTCACTAGTACAAAAAATTGTAGAAGCTTATAAAAATTAATTGGGTGAACCGCACACAGAAATTCAAAAAAAATAGAGTAAAATAAAAGTAATTAATAAATAAAAATGCCTGCAAGTAGTAATTTTCAACAAGCTATTCGCGAAGCTCAAACTAGTGCAATTGTTGGACCAAACGTTGTCAATAAAGCTTTGCCTTATGTTGGTGGAGGAATGGTTTTAACATCTGTCGGTGTGTTAGGCGGCTTGTCCATCATGAATAGTCCGATTTTTAATCCTCTATTTTTTATTGCAATTATTGGTCAGTTAGTACTCTTTTTTGTTGCTCAAAGTGCGGCAAATAATGCTAATAATTCAAAAGCACTACCTCTCCTTGCTACTTATAGTCTGCTTACAGGATTTACATTAAGTGGAATAGTAGCGTATGCCGCTTTGAGCATTGGTGTAGGTTCAATAGCTACTGCTGCTCTAGCGACAGGAATCACTTTTGTAATTGCATCATACACAGGTCAAAGGATGAGCGATAATGTTGGACAAGCTCTTCAAGGTGTTGTAGGTCTTGGTCTTCTAGGCCTCATAATCGCAATGGTAGTTCAATTTATTGGTGGTCTATTTTCTCCTGCTTTTGGAGGTAGCGGTTTTGAGTTACTTATTGCTGGATTCGGAACAGTATTATTTGTTGCGATGTCATTTGTCGATTTCTACACAATGCCAAGAAGATATAGTGATGACCAGTATCTAGCAGGGGCTTTAGGAATGTATTTGACTTACATAAACCTATTTGTATTCATCTTAAGATTAATGATTGCTTTGCAGGGTGGTGGAAGAAGGGATTAATTGAATAAAAACTTATCTTCTTTGTAAAAGAGCTAGTAATAGCTCTTTTTTATTGTGCGATTTCGTTTATTTTTTCTCTTATAAAATTTTTTTGTTCTGCTGTATATTTTACTTGATTATCGAAGCTGTTTCCCATATTATCAATTTCTGAAAGCATTTTCTTGATTTCTTTTGTTACTAATTTAGTATCCAATTCTTTTAAAAGATTTATACACCTTTCAGAAATATTATTTGACCTTTCAGCGTATTCAAAATTCTTCGCTTTTTGATGATTAAGTATTTGGGCAGAACTCATAAACAAATTTTTAATTGTAATTTCTACAACATGACCACCTCTCTCCCTAAATATAAAAATTAAAGAAGAAGGTAATTTATCTAATAAAGTACATTTACTGTCTGATAAGGCATAAGCGAAAAAGCCCCTTATGCCATTTTTTGTCTTGATCAGTTCTTTAATACGATCAGCTAAAACCTCATCACTTAAAAGATCATCATCCCAATCTTTACACCAATCATTAGCGATATTGATTGATTGTATAAAAGATGGATCTTGACTAATTATGGTTTTTTTCTTCATTTTTGATCAGAATTTTATTATGGTCTGCATTTAGTACTTGTGAATAATTATAAATCTGGTTTTGTGACTTTGCTAGGGAGACCAAATGTTGGGAAGTCAACTTTAATTAATAAACTTATCGGAAAAAAAATAACTATTACATCACCCATTGCCCAAACAACTCGTAATAAATTAAGAGGAATACTCACTACAGATGATGCACAAATAATTTTTATAGATACTCCAGGCGTACATAAACCACATCATTTGTTAGGTGAAAAACTGGTTAAGAATGCTAAGTCGGCTATTAATGGAGTAGATCTTATATTGTTAATATTTGATTCAAACTATAAACCTGGAAGAGGAGATGAGTACATAAGAGATTTGTTAATTACTAATAAAGCAAAATGTATAGTAGTTTTAAATAAATGGGATTTATTAGAAAACGGGGACAAAATTGCCAGATTGAATCAATATAAGAAACTTATAAATGATAACTTAATCAGTATTCAAGAAGTTAGTGCCTTAAATGGTCATGGATGTAATGAATTAATAAACAAAATAATAGGATTGCTTCCAGATGGGAAACCTCTTTATCCTAAAGATACTATTGTTGATCAACCTATTAAGGTAATGTTATCTGAATTAATTAGAGAACAAGTATTACTAAACACGAGGGAGGAAATTCCACATAGTGTAGCCGTTAAAATAGAGAAAATGGAATATATAAAAAATAAGGGCAAAGATATTACTGCTATTTTGGCGACAATCATTGTAGAGAGAAAATCTCAGAAAGGGATCCTTATAGGAAAAGGAGGTTCAATGTTAAAGGTTATTGGACAATCTGCAAGGATGAATATGAAAAATCTAATTGAGGGTTCGATTTATCTCGAACTATTTGTAAAAGTAATACCAAATTGGAGAAAAAAAGAATCAAAGTTAATTGAATATGGTTATGAGGAAGATTTCTAAATGTCTAAGATTTGTTTTGATGTAATCAGCTTATTTCCCAAATCTTTTCAAGTATTGAATGAAATGGGTGTTATTTCTAGAGCTATCAAAAAAAATTTAATATCAATAAATACTTCTGACTTGCGCAACTATGGTATGGGCTCTTACAAGCAAGTTGATGATATACCTTATGGAGGCGGGGTAGGAATGGTTTTAAAACCTGAGCCAATATATAAAGCTTATGAATCAATCAAAAAATCAAAAAATAAACTTACACTTTTAATGTCTCCACAAGGGCAAGTTGTAAAGCAAAAGGATTTTGTCAGATGGTCATCATATGATCAATTAATTATTATTTGCGGTCAATACGAAGGTTTTGATGAGAGAGTAAGAGTATTAGCCGATGAAGAAGTTTCCATTGGAGATTATATTTTGACTGGAGGAGAAATTCCAGCAATAACTATTATTAATGGGATCTCACGTTTAATCCCAGGAACTCTTGGAGATCCTGATTCTTTAAATGATGAGAGTCACAATTCTTGCTATTTAGAATATCCACATTACACAAGGCCTTCAAGCTTTAGAGGAATGAATGTTCCAAGTATTTTATTGAGCGGTAATCATAAGGAAATTAAAAATTGGCGAAATGAGCAAAAGATTTTAAGAACTTTGGAAAGAAGAAAAGACCTGATTTCACCTGAAGAGTTCAAAAAAATACCAGAAAGTATGAGAATAAATAAAGATTACAATAACCTTATGAGATTTCGTCTCAGTAATGAATACGGCATTTACCCTGATTGGTAGTTATAACTAGGTTTTTATGATAAAGCTTGAGTTGCAGATGTATTATAAGTTTAGTGCAACTAAACGAACCAGAAATTACAAATCACAAACCAGTTATAGATAATTCTGTAATTTTAAGTGCAGTTGAGACCTTATTATCGTCTGCTTGTTATGATACCAAACAATTAAATGTTGCATTAGATGTTCTTAAAAATGCAAAAGAACAGACTTTAGTAAGTAAGAAACAAAGTAATAGTTTTTGGTTTGATAAAACTTTCATTTATCCAGATATTGAGGATTGTTTTATCTCAAAACGAGCAATAAGTATTAGTGGTCAATGGTATTTAAGAATATATGAATACAAAAATAATAAACCTTTTGTTCGTTCATTTAAGACAATTGATTAAAACAAAGCAATTGCAATTGTACGGGTTATGTATATGGAACTCAAAGGAAAGATTGATAGAAATGAAAAGTTAAAACAGATAACCGCAGAAGAATTAATACAACAATATTAAATAGACCAAGTGGCGGTTAAATTGAGTATCTGGAGCAACATAGTGGGTACAGATAACTCTGTTATAGAGGTATTTTCAAGCGATCGTGGTGTGTATATTATCTAATCCTAAATAATGAGAATATTTAAATGAGGATGATATATGATTTAAAAAATTTTACACAATTTTATGTTCAAAAAGATTGAAATTTGGATACTTTACTTGGTCGTGCTATTAGGAATACCTATAACTATTGGGTTTGGTTCTATTGTAAGACATGAAATACTTGGAGGCAAAAGATTAGGATGGGTTTCTAAAACTGCATTATTTCTCTCAGAAATACCTATAAATTTCAAAGAAATATTAACCACAAAAGATGCTGCTTTTGTAGTCCAAGATAGATTTCCCGCGTTAGATGGTTTTAATGGAACGCCAAACTCAACTAGATCTTATCTTCTTCTCTCACGTTATAACGGAGATTTAAATGAAGGAATAGTTGAACTTGTTGATTTAACTAACTTTGAGATTTTGCATACTTGGAACCCTGATATAGACGAATTCAATCAATTAGTAGATAAAACTGAAGATTTTAAATTCTTAAGAAGAGATAGAAATAATACAAGAATGTTAATGAGACATCCCTTATTGCTTAAAGATGGTGGTTTGGTTTTTCAAGAACACTCACCGTTAATTAAAATCGATAATTGTTCTAACTTAGTTTTTCAAAATACTCATGATCAGTTTCATCACTCTGCAGAAAAAGATTTTAATGGCGATATTTGGGTTCCTTCCAATATGTACCCACAATCATTGCATATTGAAAAAGTCGGCAGATATATCAGAGAAGATAAGGGTTATATTGACGATGCCATTGTTAAATTATCTGCCAATGGAGAAATTTTATTTGAAAAGTCTGTTTCGCAAATTTTCATGGATAATGGACTCGAATATATCTTATTTGGTAGAGGAGTATTTTTGAATGATCCAATACATCTGAATGACATCCAACCGGTAGATTTTGATGGAGAATTTTGGAAAAAAGGAGATCTCTTTTTATCTGTGAGAAATCAATCTATGATTTTGTTGTATAGGCCCGCTACAAATGCAATTATTTGGAAAGGAACTGGTAAATTTTTCAATCAACATGATGTAGATATTTTAAATGATCATAAAATATCAATTTTTAATAATAATACTAAGGACTTTAGAGATAGTAGTGTTGTTGATGGATACAACGAAGTAATTATTTACGATTTCAAGACCAATGAATATACTTCTTTTTTAAGTGATAGTTTTACAAATTATGAAGTAAAAACACTTAACCAAGGTTTAAGTGAAATTCTTCCTAACGGTGATCTTTTTGTTGAAGAAACAAATTATGGTCGAACACTTTATTTTAATTCAGATGGTTCTTTAAGATGGACACATGTCAACAGATCAGAAAATGGTAAAGTATATTCTGTTGGTTGGTCAAGAATTTTATACCTTGATAAAGATATTCAAATTGTAAATAACTTCCTTACTTCAAGAAGAAAGTGCAATAATTAACCTATATATCTAGCCTTATGGTGTTGTTTAACTTATTCCCATTTTTTGCATATATAGGACCTGGGATGGGAGGTGGTGTTATTGCCGCAATTTCTGGAATCATTGCTGCATTCTTTTTAGGATTATGGGGCATTTTATATTATCCAATCAAACGTGCTTTTAAAAACAGAAATAAGAAAAAAATTTTATCTAAGAACAAGGTTAAAAAGAAATGAATCACCTCATTCTTTTTTTTCTTTGTTTATTTTGTGTTGAAATATTTATTAGGTCAAATTATATTCATTCAATTAAATCAACAATTAACTTAAGCAAGAAAGCGGTCAATATCATATTGAATAAAAATATAAGCGATCACTGGAAAGAAAATATTATTCCTAAATATTCATTGGAGATGATTAAGTATTCACTGCAAATGTTATTAGTTTTATTTTTTTTAATTTTCATCTTTCTTATTGCAGATAAATTTTTTAGCGGGTTTGTTGCTTTTACATTGTCTTGGAATGGAATAATGCAATCTATATTGCTTACATTTTCTTATACCTATATTAGAAAACTAATATTTAAATGAATAATTACTCATGGTTAGAACAAAAGTTGCACAAATTTGCTCTTTCATCGCAATTTATGCGCGAAGTAACTTTTGATTTCGAAATTAATAATAATTTTTCATCAAGTCTAACTGGAGACCATATTTTTATTACAGGACTCGCACGTGCAGGGACAACTATATTATTGAATGCACTTTATAAATCAAATGTTTTTGCATCTCTCTCTTATGCTGATATGCCATTTGTCCTCGCCCCAAATCTTTGGTCTAAAATATCTTTTAAAAATAGAGATTTAAAGTTAAAGGAAAGAGCACATGGAGATGGAATTAAAGTCTCTACAGAATCACCAGAAGCATTTGAGGAGGTATTTTGGAAAACTTTTTCTGATGAAGAGTATGAGGAATTAGAAGATAAATTCCCTCTTTATGTAGGGGCTATTCTTTACAAGTATAGAAAGAAGCGATATCTCAGTAAAAATAATCAAAATATCAAAAGAGTTGAATCTATCACTTCTATTTTCAGTAACTCAAAGATACTTATTCCTTTTAGAGAACCAATAAATCATGCATATTCTTTACTGACTCAACATAAGAAATTTATTAAGGACTCTAAAGATGACAAGTTTATAGCAAATTATATGAAATGGATTGGACATACAGAATTCGGTCCAAATTATATCCCTATTCATCATCAGAATCTAAATTTTCATAATGATTTAGAAATAAATCATTGGATTGAGCAATGGTATCTTACATATAGTGATACTTTTCAATCGTTTATAAATAAGAAGAATGTCTATTTTATTTCTTATGAAAAACTTTGTTTGGATAGAGATTATTGGTTCCAAATTCAAAAATTAGCGAAGATAGAGAAATCTTATGATTTTGAATTTAAAGAATCAAAAAAAGATTTTTCATTAAATATCGATAAAGAATTGAAAGGAAAAGCATTGTCTTTATATTTTGATTTAAATGGTTTAAATCTCATATAAAAAAATTTAAATATGATTAAGTGAAAAGATCGTTCCAGTTCACGATTTACTAAAAAGAGGAAAACTTTATGCAAACAACCACTATTAAAACTCATTCAAAAATAAACACTCCATTTCCAAAATCAAAACAGGAAATTTATAAGAGATTATTGAGAGCAAGTAATACTACATTCGTTCCTACTGCAACTCTATTGAGAAACTATGCAGAGATTGGAATGAAGGTTACTGATGGGGAACTTGCAACTGCATAGTTCCTCCACTACAAACAAATACTTAATGGAGAAATTAAATGAGTGTTAATTTTACAGATATGAGAACTGAAACAAGAATGAATAGATTTATCCAACGAACACCAACTGCAATAACACCAGATCAAAAAGAGTTAATAAAAAATAATGCAATCAATTCTTATATTGATGAACTTGTAAGAACAAAAGTTGTAAGTAATATCTAAAAAGAAGAAACTTACTTATCAACAATAATCAATATTTGACTGAACTAATAAAGAAACGGAATGGTAAGTAAATGTCTACTAAAGGAACATATCAACAACACAATGAGATGTTCTTTGGAAGTAATAATACTAAACCAGATTCTGGATATCAGGTGTTAAATCTTATCAACAACCATAGTGGTAAGAAGAACATTAAGGTCGGGGTATCGTCTAATAAGAGTTATCCTAACTGAAAATCAATAGATAATATACAATAACAATTCTCTTGTTCCACTAATCTAAAACAACTTCTAATGGGGTATTGATATATCAAATCCGTAATTTGATTAAAATGTTATATCAAAAACTGGGTGGTAAAAATTTTACCAATTACCTTTTTTAAGAAGAGATAAATAATAACAAAACATCATTTAATTTTATTTTTTTTTCTTGGATAATGACCTCCTATTTTTTAGGGGGTCTTTTTATTGGTAAAATATTAAATAAGGAGGAAAAAGTATCATCAAATGTTAAGTAAATATCCATATGGAATTACAGAATAGTTACAGATTGACTTTAGATACCCTAAAACCGTTAATATGACAAGTCATTCTCCACGGTTTCGTATCGGTAATGGATATGATATTCATCGATTGAAAAAGGGAAGAGATTTAATTATTGGAGGAGTGAAATTAGAACATCCTAATAATTTAGGACTCGATGGACATAGTGATGCAGATGTTCTTTCTCATTCAATTATGGATGCCCTTTTAGGCGCACTTTCATTAGGAGATATAGGCAAATATTTTCCTCCAAGTGATAATAAATGGAAAAATGCAGATAGTTTAATATTGCTTTCAAAAGTAGTTGAATTGATAAAAAACAAAAGATGGATAATTAATAATATTGATAGTGTTATTGTGGCAGAAAGGCCAAAATTTCTTCCTCATATAGATTCAATGAAAGATAATATTTCTAAAGTAATTGGTTTAGAAAGGGATTTAATAGGTATAAAAGCTACAACAAATGAAACCTTAGGGCCAGAAGGCCGTGAAGAGGGAATAAGTTGTCATTCAGTAGTTTTATTAGAAAAAGAATAATGAAATTAGTTCCTTTTTTTAAAAATCTAATAAAACAGGTGTTTGTTTTATTATTGTTATCTATAATTTTTCAATTAAATGTTTCAAATGCCTTTGCACTTCAAATGAATAAATTAAATGAAAATATAGTAGAAGAATTACGACTCAGTGTGCCCTTAAAATATAAGGAAACTTGGCTTAAAGCAGAGGAAGAAGTTTGGGAGCCATGGCTTTCAAAACAAGATGGTTTTTTAGGGAGGCAAATTTTTTATAATCAAGAAACAGGAGAAGCTTTATTACTTGTTAAATGGAAGAATAGAAACTTGTGGAAAAATATTTCTAACGAAGAAGTCAATAAAATGCAGAAAATTTATGAGGAAAATGTTACTACCTCTTTAGGAGTTGAAACTAATCCTTTTAAATTTATTTATGAAGGCGAATTATTCGAGCAAAAATGATTTTAGACATTCGATTCGATTTTGATAGACAAAAACGTCTAGGATTAATTGAAGCAATTTGGGGAGAACATAAAAGTATTGAACAATTAAAAAAAATTGCTCAAGAAGTTTTAAAAAAAGGTGAATTTGTTTTCATAACAAGAATTAATGAAAGCAAAGCTCGATCTCTGCAAGATATTTATTCAAATGCAATATTTATTAAAGATGCTCATTGTTTAGTTATTGGAGAAAATGCAAATAAAATTGATTCTGAGAAAACTGTTGCTATTGTCTCTGGAGGTTCTAGTGACTTGAAAGTAACTCTAGAAGTTAAAACAGCTTTAGAAATTTATGGTATAACTTGTGAAACGTTTATAGATGTTGGAGTCGCTGGAGTACATAGACTATTTAGTCAATTAGATAAAATTAATGAACATAATTTAATAATAGTCTGCGCTGGAATGGAAGGAGCCTTAGCTACTGTAATTGGAGGTCTATTACCTCAACCTATAATAGGTGTCCCAGTTTCTGTAGGATATGGAGTCAGTAAAGATGGAATGATCGCCTTAAATAGTATGTTAGCTAGTTGTTCACCTGGGATAATGGTAATGAATATAGATAACGGATACGGTGCCGCAATGGCTGCACTAAGAATAATAAATAGTTAAAACTTATAGTTACTATTTCTTATGGTTAATCTCTAAAAGATTTTCTATCCACATATTTAATCTTTCAGACAATACCCCCTCTTCTCGCATCTTTATAGCTTTCATTATGACTTCTGTGTTAACCCACTCGGGGTATCTTTTTTGCATTTTTATAATTAATATTATTTATTTGAAACAGATATAAGAATTATTATCAAGATATGAGTTACAAATTTAATCAATATTGTCAGAATTATTACTCAGTCTTGATAACTCTGAGGAATTACATTCATTCTCAACATTTTTTAATCTATCGATCAAATCAGAAAGATCTTTATGAGCTAATTGTCCATTTTGCTCCCATTTCAAAGATCTTGTAGATTGCTTTAATTCTTCTTTCATTTTTACTTTAACGGTAATAAGAATATAAAATGAAAAAATTAAAATTTGATCAATTGTTTCATTGATTAGGTTAAAAAAATATGAAGATATTTTTTAAATAATCATCTTCTGATAAAAATTGAATAATTATTATCATCTGTAAGCTATCTTGTGAAAATTAACCTCCTCCAACTATTGATACAATTTCTAATTTGTCTCCATTCTTAATATATTTATCCTCCCACTCCGCTGAATTAATAATTAGTTTATTTACTTCAACAACTACTGTATTGGAAGAATATCCAAGTAGTTGAATAGTCTCATTCAAAGAAATGCTCTTGTTGGATTGAATCAGTCTTTCTTCTCCATTTACCCTAATTTTCATCAGTTAAAGAATTTATTATCATAATAGCTTTCTCTTTAGGATTTTTTGAATTAATAAGATCTGATATTATTGCAACCTTGCGAATATTATTTTCTTTTAACAAAGAAATGTTCTCTTGTTTAATTCCTCCAATTGCGAACCATGGAATTGAAATATCTTTTGTAAGTGTTTTTAAAGTATTAATCCCTAAAGGGACTTTCCCTTTTTTGGTTGAAGTTGCAAAAACTGGACCTATTCCTAAGTAGTCGCAACCCTCTTGTATGGCCTTTTTTATATCTAACTTATTACTTGCTGAAATGCCTATTATTTTAGAAAAACCAAGTATATTCCTAGCAGATTTTATATCCATATCATCTTGACCAAGATGAACTCCATCTGCTTTACAAGCCAAGGCAATATCTACTCTGTCATTGATTAAAAAAAGAGCACCAAAAGCATCGCATAATTCTCTTACTTTGATTGCGAATTCTAGATTATCAGAATCTTTACCTTTCTTAAATCTCAATTGAATGATTTTTACACCTCCTTCCAATATATTTTTTATTTTCTCGAACAAATTTTCGTTATCAAGCGTAATAAAATATAAATCATTTTCATTCAGAATTTTTTGAAGAGAGTAATTTGATTGTGCTTCAAGTAATTCAATCTCAAGATTGTAGATTTCATATCTAATCTCAGATGAAATATTACTAAGATTTTGATTATGGTTCCTTGAGAATTCTTCGATTACTCTTAAAGCTTCTTGAACTCTTGCTGCATTAGAACTAATTATGGAGCTTGCATAAGTTCTTTTATCTTGTTCAGGATGACTTAAACCTGCGCAATTATCATTAATAAAATTTCTAGACTCTTTATATACTTTGAGGTGATGTTTCCCTAAAATTTGCCTAAAATTTTTAAAACTTTTAACTAAATCCTTCCTCCCGAGAGCAAATCTTGCCCAATCTTCCAAGACTCTTAAACCTTCTCTAGCTCTATCTAAATTTGCATCGATAATTTGAGCTATTCTTATATCTTCTAAATGTTTTAAGTCTAGGCTTTTCATCGTTATTTTTATTCAATATTATTAAAAATTTCTTTAGCCATATCAATATCTTTAAAGATTTGTTTTGACAATTCTCTTAAATTTGAGAATTTTATTTGTGATCTAATTTTTTTAATAGGTTGTATTTTTAACTTTAAGCCATAAAGGTTAATGTTCTTATCAATTAAATGAACTTCAACAGCAGAAGGAGAGAGTGGATCAATTGTTGGCTGTGGCCCTAGATTCATTACAGACGGTAACTTAATTTTGGAACCTTCAGTAAAGCTCCATGCTGCATAAACACCCTCACCGGGTAGAAATTTTCTTCCATCTATTTCAAGGTTTGCTGTTGGGCATCCAATCTCTTTACCAAGTCCCTTGCCTTTAACAATTTTACCAGAAAAATTATAAGGTCTTTGTAGTAATTTCCTAGCATTCTCTAAATCATGGTTCAGCAATAATTCTCTTACCCTACTACTACTTATTCTTCCATATTGATCTTCTAAGAGTGGGACAATATTTAATACAATGTTCTGATTTTTTATAGATTTTTTAATTGTATTAATATCTCCTCGCCTTTTGTAACCAAATCGAAAGTTTTCTCCAACTGAAATACTTTTTGTTTGTAATTGATTAATGAGAACATTTTTTAAGAAATTATTTGCACTAAGTTTAGATAATTCTTTGTTAAAAGGTATTAAGACTAATTGTTCAATACCAAGACTATCTAAAAGTGGAAGTTTTTCTTCTGGGAGATCAAGCCTTAATCTAGTTTCACCAAATAAGACTTCCCTTGGATGTGGCCAGAAACTAGCAATGGTTGGGGTATATTGACTATTTTTCACAACAGTCGCAATTAATCTTCTGTGACCCTCATGCAGGCCATCAAAACTTCCAACAGCTATAGAGGTAGGTGCTTTGACTTCAGATGGTGATATTAAAGAGATCACAATATAACGTGCAATTTTATGAATTTGATGGCAAATTTGAATAAATAATTTACCCAATCAAATGAATGGCTGACAAAATGGATTTTCAGTTGCTTTCATTTGGAATGAGACGAACAAGTTGGATACGCTTTTGGATCCAAACTATATTAGGTGTTGTTGTAGCATCTGTTTTACTTTTTTCAAATGTTGTTAGTAATGATAGCGAAGGACAGCTTAGTTTGGCACCAGGCTTATCATTAACAACAGTATCTTTAGTCTTACTATTTCTTAGTCTTTGGCAGGGATGGTTAATTGTCAAAACTGGCAGAGCAATATCAAGTAATGTTAGACCTTCAAGAGGTCAAACCAGCAAACTGATTAAAAGAGGTTTAGTTATTGATTTATTAGGGATATTATTTGGACTTATTGGCTATCAAGCTCTTATGGGAGCTCTTTTTATTCAAGCCTCTACTCAAACCCAAGGAATTGCAATAGCTACCAGCTCAGATGTTGCAATTACTGGATTAGAGATTCTTTCTGTTTTAAGTAATACACAAGTCATTGCCGCCCATTTTGTGGGGTTATGCTTTTCTTTATGGTTGCTTAGAAGAATCTATAAGAGTTGAATGTTTGGAAGCATTTCTAAACTATCTCTCCAAAATAGATCAGGCTCAATAGGTGTTAATGAAAGCTTTTTCTTTTCTATTTGGGAAACATCACTAGGCCAATTTTTAGGCCCATACCCCTTAGATTTGAGATCCATGACAGCTTCACCCGCAAGCCAAAAATAAGTATCTCCTCTTGGATCTTCCCTTTTTGAAAATTGATTTTTATATTTTCTTATTGATAATCTTGTCCATGAGCCTCCTATTATTTCTCTCTTTTGACATGGTGGAATATTTAAATTTAGAAGCAATGATTTTGGCCAATTATTTTTTAAAGCTTGTTCAGCAATTTTTAAAGAAACTTCACTTGCAAATTCAAAATCTCTCCATTTAAAATCAGCTAAACTAACAGCCATTGAAGGTATATTTTCAAGTGTTCCTTCCATAGCGGCAGCTACAGTACCTGAACAAAATATATCAGTGCCTAAATTAGGCCCTTGATTAATACCAGAAAGAACTAAATCAGGCTTCGCCTCTAATAATTCAGATAAAGCCAACTTAACACAATCTGCTGGTGTCCCTGAGCAGCCCCATGCTTTAATTCCTTTTTGAAATAATGCATCTGCGTTTTCAATCCTTATTGGAGAGGATAAAGTTAATCCATGACCTGTTGCAGAGCGCTCTTGGTCTGGGCAAACTACAGTAACATTATGTCCTCTTTCTAACGCTTTGTTAGCAAGTGAACGTATCCCATCAGCAAAAATGCCATCATCATTACTAATTAAAATATTTAATGAATTCATTTAGAAAAATAATTTTTAATATGCACTATGGTTAAGTAATATGAATCTATACCTTTTTTTACTATATCAGTGAGTGAAATTGAATTACTAGATCAAATTGAGAATCAGTTGAAAAGTCTTTATGATTCTGCAGATCAAGATATAAAAAATACTAAAAAAGAAGGCGATTTAGAAATTCTAAGAGTATCTTTGCTTGGAAAAAAAGGAAAATTATCAAACATATTAAAAAATATGAGTAAATTAGAATCGAAAGATAGACCAAAGATTGGTCAAAAAGCTAATATTCTCAAAACTACCCTATTGGAATCAATTAGTGCTCGAAAAAATCAGTTACTTAAAAATGCTTTAGAGTTTAAAATTGCAAGTGAGAAGTTAGATGTAACTATTCCCTCTAAGGGGACACCAAAAGGTAATCATCATCCATTACTCTCTACGCAAGATGAAATTATTGATATTTTTTGTGGATTAGGTTATTCAGTAGCAAATGGGCCGGAAATAGAATCAGATTTTTATAATTTTGAGTCTTTAAACATACCTAAAAATCATCCTGCTAGAGATATGCAAGATACTTTTTATTTAAATGATAGTTTGCTTTTGAGGACGCATACATCTCCTGTACAAATAAGATATTTAGAAGGCAATTCACCTCCTACTAGAATTATTTCTCCAGGACGTGTATATAGAAGAGATGCCGTTGATGCCACACATTCACCAGTTTTTAATCAGGTAGAAGTTTTATGTATCGATGAAGAAATTAATTTTAGTCATTTAAGAGGAACTGTACTTACTTTCTTAAAAACTTTTTTTGGCGATTTACCCATTAGATTTAGAGCTAGTTATTTCCCTTTCACTGAACCTTCGGCCGAAGTAGATGTGCAATGGAAAGGGAAATGGTTAGAGGTTATGGGATGTGGAATGGTTGATCCAATGGTTCTTAATAGAATGGGAATAGATTCAGAGAGATGGACAGGTTTCGCTGCAGGTTTAGGAGTTGAAAGATTTTGTATGGTAAGACATCAAATAGATGATATTAGGAGGTTTTATACAAATGATTTGCGATTTTTAAAACAATTTTAGTGAAGATTAATAGCATCTAGATTCGCCTATATTGTGCTATTTGGTTTATGGTATATATAGTTATAAATTTCTCGATTGGTACGTAAAGCTGGACTAATCGTCAATGATGGAAAAGAATTAGCTGTCGAGACAGCTAGATCTGTTCAAAAAAAATTGGAAAGTTCTAATTATAAAGTTGTTAGAGTTAGTAGCTCTGGTGGAATGGTAGGTTTTGCAAATCCTGATCAACATGTAAGACCACTTGCATATACGAATTGTGTGCCAGATGGTTTTAATTCATCTATTGAATTTGCAATAGTTCTTGGTGGTGATGGAACTGTGTTATCAGCAGCCAGGCAGACTGCCCCTGCAAATATTCCAATCCTAACAATCAATACTGGCCATTTAGGATTTTTGGCAGAGGCTTATTTGTCAAATCTTGAAGATGCGTTGGATAAATTAATCCAAGGTAAATGGGATATAGAAGAAAGGAATAGTTTAATTATCAGTGTCATGCGAAATGATCAACGAAGATGGGAGTCTTTGTGTCTAAACGAAATGGCTTTACATAGAGAGCCATTAACAAGTATGTGCCATTTTGAAATCTCAATAGGAAAGCATGCACCTGTTGATATTTCTGCTGATGGTGTGATTCTATCAACTCCAACAGGCTCTACAGCATATTCATTAAGCGCTGGAGGTCCAGTGATAACACCTGATTGTCCAGTTGTTCAATTAACTCCAATTGCTCCTCATTCACTAGCATCTAGAGCTTTAGTCTTTAATGATTCTGAACCAGTGACTGTTTTTCCAGCTACTCCTGAGAGATTAATTATGGTTGTAGATGGTAATGCTGGATGTTATGTATGGCCTGAAGATAGAGTTTTAATAAGAAAAAGTAATCATCCCGTTAAATTTATAAGATTGGATGACCATGAATTTTTTCAGGTGTTGAGAAATAAGTTAGGTTGGGGATTACCTCATGTTGCGAAACCGGACAAATAAATTTATTTTTTCTTAGCTTTAATTATAAATACTGGATTATTTGGCTCGAATCTTGTGCCCTCCGAAATACTTAGTCCTTTAAATGTTTGAATAAGATTCATGCTGGTTTCGTAATTAAGTTGTTTTAGAAGATTAGAAACTTTTTGTAAGACTTCATAAGTAATTATAGGTAAAACTATTATGTCTCCTCTTTTAAGAAATTTTGATATCGCTTCAATAATTTCAATTTTTGTCTCCTTATCACAACCACCAATAACAACTCTATTTGAATCAGAAAATGAATTGTGTAAATCATTAGTTAGAAATTGTTTTACATCACTCTCAATTATTTTTGTGGGTGCAACTCCTAATTTTTTTGCATTTTCTTTAACTAAGCATTGACTCCCAAGTCTTTTATCAATAGAAATTAATCTTAATTTTGGTCTTAATCTCAGAGCTTCCAAACCAATTGTTCCGCTACCTGATCCAATATCCAATATAGTTCCGATCTCTGGCAACTCTAAATCAGCCAGTAGCTGAATCCTGATTTCTCTTTTTGTTAGTAGATTTGGCCTATCACTGAATGTTTTAAATGAATTATCACTAATACCAAAAAGAGGCAAATTTGTTTCTATAGAACTGATTTCTTTCTTTAAAAGAATAACTATATTTAAATCAGATATTACTTCTGGAAGACTTTCTATATGAGATATCAATCTGATTCTCTCATTTTTAAAACCAATTTCTTCACATAACCAAAATTCATAGGAATTTTCAAGATCTAATTCCCTCAGATTTTGCCTAATCAACTCTAAATTATTATTTCTAGGATCAGTAAGGATTCCAATTGCCTTTTCTTTTGACTTTAGTAATTTTATTAATTCATTTGTTTCTCGACCATGAATACTAACTGCTTTAGCATCTTGCCATGATTTTTTTAATCTGCTAAAAGCTAATTGAAGACATGTTTTACCAGGATAAAAAAATAATTCCTCTTTGGAGAAGTTGTTCAGAAGAATTCTTCCAATTCCATACCAAAGCGGATCGCCTCTTGAGATAAGTATTACATCATTATTTCTCAATTTAAGCCAATTAATTAAATCTAAATTACTTCTACTTTTATAAAAATTCTTGTCCTCCATACATTTATTGGAGATCCAACTCTTTATTTCATTCATATATATATTTGGTACTGCAATGTTTTTAACTTTATAAAAAAGTTCTTGAACGTCTAATGATAAGTCTTCAATTTTAAAAGAATTTAAGCCTATGACATGAATTTTTCTTTTAAATTTTTTCATCAATTAAAATCTAGTTACTAAAAAAGGTCTAATTTGTGTTAATAGTAAAATTATCCTATTATTAAATGAGTCAATAATATAGTGACTAATTGTCTGAAAGAAGAAAGCGATTACACGAATTACTGTTAGCTCTCATTAACAAACAAGATTATTTAGAACTAATAGAGGACGATTCAAACGATTTAGCAAAAAGTTTCTCTGAAAATGAATCTAGAGATTTTTCAAAATCAATTGAGAGAAATCGTAAAATTCTAAAAAAATATCACTCTCTTGTTAGGACGGCTGTTACACTTGATGCTCTTATGGATTCTGAAAATGAAGAAAATTTCAAAATTAATAAATGAATACTTAGTAAAAATTCTTATTTGCTCAGTTATTCTTCCTCTATTATTTGTGCCGGGAAAATCATATGCAGAAATCGCAGAAACTCAAATCAATAGTGGTTTAATTAATGCTAGTACAGAATTCCTAAGAGATTTAGATTATGAAACATGGCAATTAGTGGCATATAAATCTCCAAATAATGATGAAAAGTTAGTTTTACGGGTGATTGGATATCCTGGGAATTTAAGAATTGATCATCCTCTTCCTCTTGATGTAGAGTCTGGAAGAAAAAAATGGCAACTAGATGATATAACTTTATTAAATACTGAGCTTGCAGAAGATAGTAGACAAGCAGCTGCTGAATTTGATTTGGAAAACTTACTTCAAGATATTTCTCAAAATAGACCTTTGAGACTTTCTTTACAAGGAGTTTTCTCTGAACTTCCAGTGCCTCCCTTTTTAGTTAAAGAATGGAGGACATTAAGATCTCAATCTTAAAATGAATCTAGATAATTTCATTCATAAAAAATGGATGATAAGAGCAATTTGTTTAGCCTCTCTTGGTAGAGGTCTTACTAGTCCAAATCCAATGGTTGGAGCAGTAATTCTTGATAAAAAAGGAAAATTAATTTCAGAAGGTTTTCACCAAAAAACTGGTATGCCTCATGCGGAAGCAATGGCATTTAATAATCTAAAAAATGATCCTCATGGTGGAACACTCTATGTCAATCTTGAACCTTGTTGCCATGAAGGTAAAACTCCTCCCTGTGTTGATAGAATAATTTCTTCAGGTATAAAAAAGGTTTTTATATCAATAAAAGATCCAGATTTAAGAGTTGCAGGAAGGGGGATTAGATTATTAGAGGATGCAGGGATTGAGGTTAATTTAGGTTTGTGTGAGAAAGAGGCCTTGGAATTAAATAAATCATTTATCCATAAAAATTTAAATGGTTCTGCTTATGGAGTTTTGAAGTGGGCAATGAGTATTGATGGTAGGGTAGGTTTAAAAAATGGAGAGAGTAAATGGATTACTAATGAAAAATCTCGATCATTTGTACATAAACTTAGAACAGATTTTGATGCGATAATTATTGGAGGTAATACATTAAGGAAAGACAACCCTATTTTGACAACTAGAGGATTAAAAAAATTAGAACCTTTAAGGGTTGTTTTTACTAGAACTCTAGATTTACCACAAAAAGCAAAATTATGGGATACCGAATTATCAAATACCTTAGTTGTATATGATTCTTCAACGGCTAATGAAGAATATCTAAAAAGGATCCCTAATAATGTAGATATAGAAAAAGTTTCGTCTGATGAACCAAAATTACTTACTCAAATTTTAGCCGATAAAGGTTGTAATAAAGTTTTATGGGAATGTGGACCTGAGCTTGCTACTGCAGCCGTAAAAGCAGGCTGTATTCAAGAATTTATAACCTTTGTTGCACCGAAAATAATTGGAGGTGAAAATGGGATGAATCCTTTTTCTGATTTTAAATTTAAATCAATGAATGAAATTATGAATTTGAATTTGCAAGAAATAAAATCAATTAATAATGATATTTATCTAAGAAGTATTGCGAAGTAAATCATCTTTTAATTTTATCTAGAAGTATACTTACGGTTCTCACCCAATAATCAAATTACTAATACGAAATTAAGTTGTTTAGTTTATACTATATAGAAATTATGAAAAATTATGCCCATAAGACAGGATGATAATCAACCCAACAGAAGATTTGGAATTATTAATATTATTTTGATAGGTGTAGGAGCACTACTTTTATTCAGCAGCCTTTTCCCAAATCAAAATATGCAGATACCGAGAGTTCCATACTCTCTTTTTATAGATCAAGTTAATGATGGAGAAGTTAAGAGAGCATACATTACACAAGAACAAATTAGATATGAATTAAATGGAGCTGAAGAGGGTGCACCTTCTGTTTTGGCCACAACCCCAATTTTTGATATGGATCTACCACAAAGGTTAGAAAGTAAAGGGGTGGAATTCGCAGCTGCTCCGCCTAAAAAACCTAATTTCTTCTCAACCATCTTGAGCTGGGTTGTTCCTCCTTTGATTTTTATCCTTGTTTTACAATTCTTTGCTAGAAGAAGCATGGGAGGTGGAGGTGCTCAAGGAGCTTTAAGTTTTACTAAAAGTAAAGCTAAAGTTTATGTACCTGATGATGAATCGAAAGTAACATTTGCGGATGTTGCTGGAGTTGATGAGGCTAAGGACGAATTAACAGAAATAGTCGATTTCTTAAAAAAACCAGAAAGATATACTGATATTGGGGCGAGAATACCTAAAGGAGTTCTTCTTGTAGGACCTCCAGGAACAGGAAAGACACTTCTTTCAAAAGCTGTTGCGGGTGAAGCAGAAGTTCCCTTCTTCATTATTTCAGGTTCTGAATTTGTCGAACTTTTTGTAGGCGCTGGTGCAGCGCGAGTTAGGGATTTATTTGAACAAGCGAAGAAAAAAGCTCCATGTATAATTTTTATTGATGAATTGGATGCGATTGGTAAAAGTCGTTCTGGATCGATGGGTGTTGTTGGTGGTAATGATGAGAGAGAACAAACTTTAAATCAGCTACTTACTGAAATGGATGGCTTTGCCTCAGCAGATAAACCAGTAATTGTACTTGCAGCTACTAACCAACCAGAAGTCCTTGATGCTGCACTACTAAGGCCTGGAAGATTTGATAGACAAGTTTTAGTTGATAGGCCAGATCTCTCTGGGAGGAAGACAATTTTGGAAATTTATACCAAAAAAGTTAAGTTAGCAGAAACCATTGATTTAGATTCAATAGCTCAGGCTACAAGTGGATTTGCAGGAGCGGATTTAGCAAACATGGTTAATGAAGCAGCATTATTAGCAGCTAGAGCAAAGAGAAAAAGTGTTGAGCAGCAGGATTTAAGTGAAGCTATAGAAAGAGTAGTTGCTGGATTAGAGAAAAAAAGTAGGGTACTTCAAGAGGATGAGAAAAAAGTTGTTGCTTACCATG
This sequence comes from uncultured Prochlorococcus sp., assembly GCA_902624085.1. Taxonomy (GTDB): domain Bacteria; phylum Cyanobacteriota; class Cyanobacteriia; order PCC-6307; family Cyanobiaceae; genus Prochlorococcus_A. The sequence continues at coordinate 23,872 of CACNWD010000007.1, read as the reverse complement.
AAGTTGGGCATGCCATCGTAGGACATCTTATGCCAGGAGGTTCAAAAGTTGCTAAGATTTCAATAGTTCCAAGAGGGATGAGCGCTTTAGGTTACACCCTTCAACTTCCCACAGAGGAAAGATTTCTTAATTCTAAAGATGAATTAAAAGGTCAAATAGCTACTTTACTTGGAGGGAGATCTGCAGAGGAGGTTGTTTTCGGGAAAATTACAACTGGAGCTTCAAACGATCTCCAAAGGGCTACAGACATAGCGGAGCAAATGGTAGGTACTTTTGGTATGAGTGATATCCTTGGACCCCTTGCCTATGATAAACAAGGTGGTGGACAATTTTTAGGGAATGGCAATAATCCTAGAAGATCAGTAAGTGATGCTACAGCTCAAGCTATCGATAAGGAGGTGAGAGAACTAGTAGATGATGCACATGAGACTGCATTGAAAATACTACGTAATAATTTACCCCTGCTTGAATCAATTTCTCAAAAAATTCTACAAGAAGAAGTTATTGAGGGTGAAGATTTAAAAAATCTCCTCGCTGAAAGTAAAATGCCAGCATAGTAGAATTTAAATTTCTATAAAAGATAAATGCTCAAACCAAAGAATCTTTATAGCAGGGATTTTTTATCAAGCTTGGATACTTCAGAAAAGGAAATTCTCAATATATTTGAACTTGCGAAAAACTTTAAAAATAAAGAACTTAATATTGAACTAAAAGACAAAGTTCTTGGATTGGTTTTTGATAAGTCTTCTACTCGAACAAGAGTTAGTTTCCAGGTGGCTATGTCAAGACTAGGAGGGACTACTATTGATTTGAATCCGACGACTTCGCAAATCGGTAGAGGCGAACCAATTAAAGATACGGCGAGAGTTTTAAGTCGATATTGTGATGCGATTGCAATAAGAACTTTTCATCAGTCTGATTTAAATGAATATGCAAAATGGTCTAGTAAACCAGTTATTAATGCACTAACAGATTTAGAGCATCCATGTCAGGCTCTAGCCGATTTTTTTACTATTAAAGAGGAATTTCATGATTTTAAAAAAGTAGTTTTGACCTTTATCGGAGATGGTAATAATGTTGCTAATTCTCTTATCTTATGTGGGGCATTATTAGGAGTTGAAGTTAGAATTGCATGTCCCCCAGGCTACGAGCCAGATAAAGAGGTTGTTAATAAAGCAAGGAAGCTTTATAAAAATGATGATTTATTGAGAATCACTAATGACCTTGCTAGTGCTTTACCAGGGGCAAATGTTCTTTATACAGATGTTTGGTCTTCAATGGGCGAAGAAAATAAAAAAGAGATTAAAGATAAAGACTTTAGTGGATTTACTGTAAACAGTGATTTGTTAAGTCAAGCTGATGATGATGTAATTATTCTTCATTGCCTTCCTGCTTATAGATCAAAAGAGATAACTGATGAGGTAATTGATTCCAATAATAGTAGGATTTTTGAACAGGCAGAAAATAGAATGCATGTTCAACAAGCTCTTTTGGCTTGCCTTTTTTCTTAATATCACTTGCAAATTTACTTATTTATAGGTACAAACGTATTAGTATAAGTTTGTGCCTGTGAATTTTTCATCTGATAAGAATCTTACTGATGCTCAAAATGAGCTTTATAGTTGGATTAAAGATTACATGAAAAACTTTCAACATAGTCCATCAATTAGACAGATGATGCAGGCTATGCGATTAAAATCTCCTGCCCCAATACAGAGTCGATTAAAGCATTTACAGGAAAAGGGTTATATATCTTGGCAAGAAGGAAAGGCTAGAACTATGCAAATAGTTGATGAAATCATAGAAGGGGTTCCTATTATGGGCTCTGTAGCAGCTGGAGGTTTGATTGAAACTTATTCTGATATTAATGAAAATTTAGATATTTCTGATGTTCTAAAAAAGAAGAATATTTTTGCACTTACTGTAAATGGAGATTCGATGATTGATGCATGCATTGCTGATGGGGATATGGTTTTAATGGAGCAAATAAAAGATCACTCATCTATTAGGAACGGATCAATAGTAAGTGCAATGGTTCCAGGTTTGGGTACAACATTGAAGTATTTTTCCAAAAGAGAAGGGAAAATATTTTTGGAAGCAGCAAATCCTGCTTATGAACCGATTGAATTGAATCCAGATGAGGTGGTTTTTCAAGGAAAATTATTGGCTGTTTGGAGAAAGGTTTAGAGAGTAGTTATATATTTTTAAAATAATCAATAGTTTTATCTAGACCTTCATCTAAATTAATTTTTGGTTCCCAATTTATTTCTTCAAAAGCCCTATTTAAAAGAGGTTTTCTTTGCAAAGGATCATCTTCCGGTAGAGTTTTGAAAATTATTCTCAAATCTGAATTTATTTTTCTAATTATTTTTTCGGCAAGTTCTAGAATTGTAAATTCATGATTATTCCCTAAATTTAATGGCCCTTTGTAATCGCTTTGCATCAATAGCTCCAGGCCATTTATTAAATCATCAACGAAACAGAAACTACGAGATTGCGAACCATCCCCATAAACAGTTAATGAATTACCTTTAAGAGCCTGAACTATAAAGTTACTTACAACTCTGCCATCATTGGGCAACATTCTAGGTCCATAAGTATTAAAAATTCTAGCTACTCTAATTTCTGTGGAATGCATTCGATGATAATCAAAACATAATGTTTCGCCAATTCTTTTCCCTTCGTCATAACAAGATCTAATCCCAATAGGATTAACAGAACCTCTATATGTTTCTGGCTGTGGATGAACTGCTGGATCTCCATATACTTCACTAGTGGAGGTATATAGAATTTTTGCTTTTGTTCTTTTTGCTAGACCAAGCATATTATATGTTCCCATAAAGCTTGTTTTGGCTGTTTTTATAGGGTTGTTTTGATAGTGAACTGGAGAGGCTGGACATGCGAGATGCCAAATTTTATCTACTTCAACTAATAGAGATTTGGTGACATCGTGTCTTATTAATTCAAAGTTTTTATTGTCGATCCATTTGGCAATATTTTTTTTTGAACCTGTATAAAAATTATCAACGCATAAAACTTCATGACCTTTAAACATTAATTTGTCAATTAAATGTGAGCCTAAAAAACCCGCTCCACCAGTTACAAGATGTCTTTCACTTTGAGTCACTTTGAAAATTCTATATTTTTCTATATTAGAGTATTAACCAATAAATTTTTTTGAAAATTATTACAGTTTTTGATTTAATACAATCCAATATAATTAACCAAATAAATATATATATAAATCTTTGTTCATCACCAATTACAATGAAAAATAATTAGAAGTATCCAGTAAACTTTAAATTTAAAATTTTTCATAAAATTTATATGATAAACATTAAAAGTAAAACTTTAATAATTCTCCCTCATCTTGATGATGAATTTGCTTTGGCACCTTTGATAAAAAGAATGAGTATCTTTAAAAAATGTGATCTTAAATTGATTTATTGTTCTGAACGAATTGGATCTACTAAAGTAAAGCAGGAAATGAGAAGGAAAGATAATTTGAAATCATTAAAGCTATTAGGAATTAATGAGACTCAAGTTTTATATTTAAATGATTACTTAGATGTTGAAGATAATATTCTTTATAAATCAAGTCATTTAATATATAAATTTCTTAAAAGACTTCTTGATAAAAATTTTTATCCTCAAGTATTTACTTTGAATTTTGAAGGTGGGCATCCAGATCATGACCAAATTGCAATTTTGGTAAATAAATTAAAAAATATTTATAATTTTAACGCTTTTTATTTTCCTGCTTACAATTCTAGAAATACATTTTTTATTCCATACAGCGTATTACGCCCGCTTAAAAGTCAGGAAAATTCTTTTATCTCTTTAGAATTAAAAAAATTTTGCTGGTGCCAGGTTTTATTAATAGCTTTTATTTACTCAACTGAACGATTCGCATTTATGTTGTTATTTCCAACTTTGGTATTTAAAAGTATTTTTTCTAAGTATTTATTATATTTTGATCATATAGATCTTTCATCAGTTATTTGGAATAATTCACTATCTTATAGAAGATATAAAGTAAAGTTTTCAGAACTTTATATATAATTAAATAAAGAAAAAATGACTAAAAAGATATTATTCCTTACTCAAAATAGTTATTACTTTGTTCATAGATATTTTATAGATATTTTTGAATATCAAAATTCAGATATTGCTTTTGTTTCAGAAAATCAAAGAGGAATAAGAAATAAATATATTGAGATTATAAGTTATTTTGGGATATTTAATTTTATAAAGTGCATTTTCTATGAGATTTTTTTTATGCTTATTTTGAGAAATAGAATTAAAAAATTAAAAATTTTAAATATTAAGGATCATAATTTAAATAAATTTTTGGAGGAAAGTGTGAAGTCAAAAAATTATGAAATAATTATTTCTGTAGGTTGCCCGTGCTTAATTAATTCTAAATTACAAAGTTTTATACCTATTTATAATCTTCATGGAGGATTAATACCATTCCAAAGAGGAAGATATTCTCCTCTTAAAAGTATGATAAAGGGGCATAAGTATTTGGGAGCATCATTACATTTAGTTGATGATAAATATGATTTAGGTGAAATCATAAGTCAAGATTATTTTGAAAAAAAATGTAATGATAAATTATTAAACTATAACCAAGTTCTATCCTTATCAAGTCAGTTGTTGAGAATGTTTTTTGATAATCAATTTAAACACTTGCCAAATGAAATAAAAGATTACTTTGAAAATTTTTATTGATATTTATTAAAATTTAAATTATTTAAAAATTAAATATTTTTGCATAGAAAATGAAGATATAGCGAGAATAGGAATCATTAAAGTGGCACATATATTTTTATTTACTATAAGGATATTCAAGAAATTAATTCCATAAAAATTTATAAACCATAATATTAATGACATCATTAAAAATCTTTGAATATGGTAATTATTACGTTTTTTAATTTTAAATACCTTTGAACTATATAAATGAAATCCAAGAACTATATAAATTATTTGGCTAAATGAGGTTGCTAATATTGTTGGAAAATATAAGATGAATATCTGCAATGTAATTTGACTTATCCCCCAAACAAAAAAAGCTGTTAGCAAAAATCTTTTTTTTTTAAGATCTAAAGTAAATATTGTAAATTTTTTGATCATATTAAAAAATAGATTTTTATTATTATTAGATGTTTTAATACAGTCTAAATGTTAAATTATAACTATGAAAGTTATAGCTATAGTACCCTGTTATAGAAGCTCAAGAATTGCTCCAATTGTCGTGAGGGATATTTTAGAGTATGTAGATAATGTTATTTGCGTTGATGATAACTGTCCAGAAAAAACAGGCTCTGAAATTGAAAGATTAATTTCTAATAAAAAATTAAATGTAATTTATCATAATAAAAATAAGGGAGTAGGCGGCGCTACTAAAACTGGTATAAAATTAGCACTGACTCTTAATGCAGATTTAATTTTAAAAATTGATTCTGATGGACAAATGGATCCTAGAAATATCCCAAAATTAATAGAGCCTATTATTAATTTAGAGGCTGATTTTACAAAGGGAAATAGATTCCGAGATATAGAAGTATTAATAAAAATGCCGAAAATTAGATTAATTGGAAATATTGCTCTCGGATTTATAACAAAATTATCTACTGGATATTGGGAACTATTTGATCCAACGAATGGTTTTATTGCCATCAATACAAAAATTTTAAATATTATCCAATATGAAAAAACAGATGATAGATATTTCTTTGAGAGCGACCTTTTGTTTAGGTGTGGTCTTTATGACTTATTGATTGGTGAAATATCAATGCCTACTATTTACAAAAATGAAAAATCTGGACTAAATCCTTTAATAGAGTTTTTTAGATACATACCAAGACATATAATTATTTTTATAAAGAGAATAATTTATCAATATTTTTTGTTAGATTTTAACCCTGGTAGCATCACCATTTTATTTGGTCTTTTTAGTGGGCTTTATACCTTAACTGCCGGTATAACAAGTATCACTTATTATAAAAATTTAAATATCGAGAGTCCATTAGGAATTAAAATTTTATTTTTAACCACATCTATTATCTCAGTTCAGTCAATGATAAGTTTCTTATATTACGATTCAAATCAAAGACAACTCAAAAGGCAACTTAAATCTTTAGAAAGAAATGCTATCAAAAAGAATTAAAGATGTAATCGTATATTCTATGATTGTCTATCTTTTTTGGGAATACCATATTTTTAAAAAAAATATCTCCTTCTGGAATATGTGATCCGGTTCTATTTAGATTCGTAAATAAATCATAAAATGAGATTACTTTATTTCCAGAAATAATTAATGCATCTTTGGATATAGCATGGTTAAGATCAAGCTGAATAAATATTTCTAGCTCAGAAAACTTTTCTACAAAAAATAATCTTTCTCCTGTTTTAAGTTGACATTTAGATAGTATTTCGAATGCTTTATTAGCATCAGATTTTTCTTTGAAAATTAATTTCCCGTCATTTGTCATGTTTTGTTCAATTTTTACATTTTTAATATTTAATTCTTCTAAAACTTTCTTAGGGTTAATCTGTCTATAAACTTGAATCCCATTTTTACTTGATAATTCTTGTTTGAAGCCATTTATTATTAAAATTTTTTCTTCACTATTTTTAGCCGAACTCAATAATATTTTTATAATTTCATTGCATATATTTAAACCGTGCTCCATTTGAGGGTGAATATAGGGAGTCTCATACCAGAAATGATGTTGTAAATGGGCAATATGATTAAGGAATATTATTGATAATTCAGGATCCTCTTTTGACTTTATTCTTGAAAAATATAATACTAATAAGTAATCAAATAAAGTCGTTAATGTGTGAATATTAATTCCTGGTTTACGCAAACTAACTATAAATTTTAAAAATAGATTTTTTGTTAAGTCTAAATTTTCAATTCTTAAAAAGAATTTAATTGCTTTTAACGATTTTTTTAAAACTGTTAAAAAATTAAGGGATAAATAATTTTTTGAAACATACCTTGGTAAAGATAAAAGATTATTCAATTCTTTAGGATATGCTTTTTCTTTTGATGACCAAGGATCGGGGAAAAATGAAACACAACCTTTAGAATTCCCTTTTGAAGAGTTCATAACCCCCATAACAATCCATTTTATATTTTTATTTTGCGATAATTTATTCCAAATATTTTTTGATTTATTTTTGGATGATAAACCTAGTCTTTTAACCCCATGCTTTTCCATAGGTATCCCATTATGAATACTTACCCATTGAACCCAAGGATCTAAACCTTGAAATTCTTTTTTTTCTTCAGTTGTCGTTGTCGAATGTTTATAACTTAGTAATTCTTTCAAATATTTTAAGTCTAATTTTTCTGAGACCTCAGCTAAAAATTTCGGGCAAAATTCATTTAATTCAATTATCAACATTCTTTTCTTTGAATAGCTCATTTAAAATATATTAAATTTTTATTATTTAATTATAAATTATATTTTTAAGTAGTATTAATTCTTAATTTAATTTTTTAAAAAAAATAATCAAATTTACTTTCTAACATATAATTTAGTTTATATTAAGGTTATAAGAACTTAAATAATTTTAGTAAGAATAAAGTATGCTGTGTTTTCTTACAACTTTCTTTATTTTTTTAATAAAGCTTATAGAAATTGAAGAGATTGAAAAGAATATTGAATCTATATATTCCACCTTTACTGCTAGTTTATCCCTTTCATTTGCGACAAATGGCTTGATTGCGTTAACTTTTATTTTTCTTAAGTTAACTTATATACCTTTATCTATACTAGAATTTATTATATTAATGCTTTTATTAAAAAATAAATATAATAGGCAAAAATTATCTTTTATACTAAGAAATTTTATTTGTGAATTTAATCAAATTTTTAAATCATACAAAGAAAGCTTTTTTTTAAAGATTATTTATTTTTTACTTTTAGCATTGTTTATTGTTTCAATAGGACCAATAAATTCTTATGACTCAATAAATGTTTACGTAGGATATCCTTATCAATTTTGGCTTAAGAATTCTTTCTTTATTGATGGAGGTTATCATCAAGGCATTTTAGGTATTGCTGATTTTGCTAATATTTTCTACTTTCAGGATAAGACTACTTGGTTAATAAGAACAACTCAATTTATCCCTTTAATTCCATTTGTTTTTTTGGTTATTAGAAGGAATACTAATAACTTAATAATTCTAGTTATTTTGACATCTCCTGTATTTTGTCAGTGGCTAACTTTGGGTAAAAATAATTTTTTAAGCGAATCATGTGTAGCAATTTTATTTTTGGTATGGGAAAGAAACAAAAGTATTAAAGACCTTAAATTATTAATAGCAATGTTGATGATATCTATTGCATTTAAAATTAGTGCAATTTTAATTTCTTTACCTATTATTATTTATATTATTTATTTTTATAGGAATAAAATTAATCAAATAGATATTAAATTTTTAATAAATCAACTTTTTTATACCCCTTTAATAATTTCTTTTCTCTCATTATTAGTTATATCTGGTTATAAATATTTTTTAACAGGCAATCCAATATTTCCATTATTCTCCTCATTTTTTACTCCTAAAGCTGAGAATTTTATATGGTGGGAAAACTTACTTAGGAATTATGGTAGAGAAAATCCTTTTTTCCAAATTTGGTTGTTTATCCCAAAAAGCCTAGGCAAAATAAGCTATGTATTAGGTCCTTCAAATTTAATTCTATTTTTATTTTCTTTGTTTTTAATAATAAGAAGATTTAACTATAAATTAAAAATCAATTTTTATGTAGGAATGGCACAATTTTTATTGTTATTATTATTCTCTCAAGGCAGAGCAGATTATTATGCTTCTCCAATATTGATTTCATATGTAGGGATAAGGAATTTTGATTTTATAAAAAAGGATTATAAAAATGCTCTTTATAAAAAATTCTTTAATTACATGCTATTTTCTCAAATTATAATGTGGTCGATTTCTATCTTATATTTAACTTCTATCAACTTAATTACTTTCGCAAATTTTCAGTTTGGAATGGATAAATTTGCATGGAATTTTTATAATTCAAAGATAATTAAGCAAGAAGCAAATCCACCTGTTTATGATTCAGTTTTTGGCATTTCTAATCTCTTTTATAAAGATAAATTCGTGCAAACTGATGCTTTTCTTACTTGTGAAAGGTTTGAGAATAATAATTTAATTTCTGATAAATTTGATTATTGTATTAATAAGTTGGGAGTTAAAACAATTATTGTAGAAAGAAATAAATTATCGAATAATCATAAATATTATTGTGATGAAAAATTTTTAAAAAGGATCTCAAGAAATATTTTTCTTGAAAATAAAGTAGCTGTTGATTTTTGTTATTTAAAATAAAATAATATTGATTTTCAATATAAATAATATTCCTAATTATAAATTTCTTTCCATATAAAATGGTTTGTTAATATTTAAAACCATTTTTTATTAAATTTTATTATTTTCTTTAATGACTTTATGTATGGCTTCTGCAATTCATTCCTTATTAAAAGGATCAAATTTAAAAAATTTTTTTAAAGACTAATTTATATTTTCTTAAATTAAGTTTTTATTAATTTTATCCTTTTAGTTTTAAAATAAAAATATATGCGATTTATTTTTAGCCATATTTCAGACTGTATAATCTATTATTAAACTCTATAAAGTACTATGGTAATAACCGCAGTTACGAATAAATCTTAAGATTGATATAACTGTTGTTTTACTACATGGGGCCATAGCTCAGTTGGTAGAGCACCTGCATGGCATGCAGGGGGTCAGCGGTTCGAGTCCGCTTGGCTCCATCAAGATCTAAGTTTGTTATACCAATTATTTTGAACGAAAATATATTGGAATACATGACGCATTCTAGTGTATGAATATGTATTAATATGTGCTCTCTGCAAGCAACTCTGCGAGCAGTAACCCTTGCAAATAGGTAAAGTGGTTTAAAGTATTTTTAATAATTAAAGGCTATGCCAAAGCTTATCTTGAAAAAAAATTACAAGAAGCTGTCAAGCCTCAACAAAGCTTTGGCTGGTCTTTGCGTAATATGCGCGGCAAGGGTTTTGCGCATCTATATTAGCCAGATATTAATTAAAGAGTTAGTGCAACTTTACTAATTAGATAGGTTGAAATTAATTTTTCTTTCAAAATAATTAGATTTTATAAATTATTATTAGATATTTATTAGTTTTGAGTTATAAACTTTTGCAAATAAAGAGTTGTTGATATATATCATCCTTCTTTGCATTGATCATGTACTTAAAAAATAATTTTGCTGCAATTTTTTTATTAAATATTGAGAGAATCTTTCTGAGAATTTTAATTGGAAGCTTATATGAACCATTTAAGTTTACGATTTTTAAAACCTTATATTCTTCTGATAATAAGTTTAAAAAACTTTCCTGGGTAAAATATTCTCTAAATTTATTAGAGTCAATGGTTACAACTGAAAAAGCATATATGGCATCTTTTTTGCCATATCTTAATAAGTTTTTTAAAGCTTTTTTCCTCTCTTCCAAAGTATCTAGATAGTAAACTGCTTCAAAACAAGAAACGAATTCAAATTTCTGATCCAATTCAAAATCTAAGAAAGGATTACCAACATAAAAATCAATTTTCGGATATTTTTTCTCTGCTCTATTGATTGCATTTTTTGAAATATCAACTCCTGTTTTTGTTTCTATGAAATCTAGATTGTTAAGTAAGAATCCTTCTCCACAAGCTATATCAATTCCATTTTTAAATTTATTATTTTTGAAGTAATTATTAATTATTTTTATTCTTGTAAAATCTGCTAAGGATCCATCGATCCCCCATGGATTTGGTTTTGAATAAAAAGCGTTCCATTCTTTTTCATCTTTCATTTTCCTTAACCACACTTTTTAATTAGATTTCTAGATTTTTTTTAAAAATAAATAATTTTTATGGATTCCTCTTGATTTGCATTCACCACATATTTAAAAAATAAATATGCTTTGTGTCTTTTATAGAAGATCCTTTTTTTCTATTATAGTAAGTTATTTAATGTCAATTTCTCCTTTCATAACCTTTTCTTCAATCCATTTGTAGGTTTTTTCTATTCCTATTTTCAAAGATTGACTGGGAGCCCAACCTAATTCATCTTTTATCAATTTGTTATTAGAATTTCTTCCTCTAACTCCAAGTGGACCATCAATATGAATTTTTTTTATTGTTTTACCTGCGATATCAGAAATCAAATCTACAAAATCGTTAATTGAAATCATTTCTTCAGACCCTATATTATATGGGCCGGACAGATTTGATCTCAGTAATTTTGTAGTTCCCTCAAGACATTCATCGACATATAAGAATGATCTTGTTTGTTCCCCATCACCCCAAATTTCTATAGAACCTCCATTAGGTGCTTGAGCAACCTTTCTGCATAATGCAGCTGGGGATTTTTCCTTACCATTATTCCATGCTCCTAGAGGCCCAAAGATATTATGATATCTAGCAACCTTATTGGTCATATTATAATTCCTATTATAAGCTAGATATATTCTTTCAGAAAATAACTTTTCCCATCCGTATTCACTATCTGGATTGGCTGGATATGCGCTTGATTCTTCACAATTTGGATTATTTGGGTCTAACTGATTAAATTCGTTATAAACACAAGCACTTGATGAATAAAAAATATTATTATTATTTTTTATTCTGCAAAACTCAAGAACATTCAAGTTTATTGAAGCGGAATTATACATTACAGATGCATCATTCTCTCCTGTAAATATATAGCCAGCTCCACCCATATCAGCAGCCAATTGATAAACTTCATCAAAATCTCTATCAATGACATTTAAACAGAAACTTTGTTCAGATAAGTCTCCTAAGCAAAAATCGTCAGCTTTTGAATCTTCATAAGCAGGTTTTTTTATATCAGCAGCTCTAACCCAATATCCTTCTTCTTTCAATTTATTTACAAGATGGTGACCAATAAATCCCCCTCCTCCCAAAACCAATGCTTTTTTCAAAATAAAATATTAGACATTAATTAGAGTATAATTGATTAAATTTCAATGATCTGAAAATTTTAATTTTATGACAATAAAGTTTTTCTCTTTAAGGATTTAAATTTAGAAAAGATCGAAAGAAATGTTTTTGGGACGAGATAAAAAGTAAATAAGTGTTTTAATTTTTTATATAGTATATTTTTTGTAAAAAATAATTTTTTTCTAAAAATTATTCTCCCAAAAATAGCTTCTTTGTTCCAAATAGATGGATTAATATTTCCATCATTTATTTGTAACCATTCATCAGGAGTACAAAGACAACCTTCCCACAAAGAGAGTATTGGTGATATCTTTAATCCTTCTGATAAAAAAGCACCCCACCAACTAAATGATGAATTGCTCGTAATTACAACCTTTGAAGAACTCATTAGAGATATGACTTCCCAAGTTGTATTACATAATGCATCTCCGTCAAAAATTTCGAAATTATTTTCTTTCAAGATTTTCTTAAGTGGTACTAATAAATTAGATTTTGTGACATCCTTAAAAGTATCCTTAAAGATCAAACATTTTTTTTCCTTAATTTGTTTTTTTTTCAAATAAGATAAAGCTTCTTTAAGAGATCTTTCGTAATAATTAATATTTAGGTTGTCAACCCATTTTAAGGGCTTGTTAGTTCCAGAGGCATGGAGTTCTCTTAAATGAATAGATATGAAATTATTTTGAATATTTATTTTTGGAGAATCTAAAATTGCTTTATCCTTAATTATAGAAATGAATTTATTAGAAAAAATTCTATAATTTTGTAAGCTAGTACTAAATAAAATATCTTTATCAGGTAAAAAATTTGTAAGAGGGTATTTGCTAAATATACATGGATGATTGAGTTCATCTCCATCAATTATTTGCAAATCAATTTTTTTTGAGAACTTGTATTCACTAATATTTAATTCTTTAGCTATTTCTTTAACTTCTAATTTACGAAATTCACCCAAAAGTCTTGTCGAGTAAAAAGCATTTCTATGATTGTTTTTAGCGAGAGTAAAGCAAGTCGCAAGTTGAAAAAGTTGATTGCCAGTCCCACCATTTAGTTCTACTATTATTATTTTTTTTTTTTTTTTCAAATGAATAAAGTTTTTTTACTTCAAGATTTGACTGACTTGTCATGAATTCATATAGTTTCAAAAAACTATTTTACATTAGCAATAGATTTTTTATAAGTTCTACTTTAAGAAAACTCATATAAATGGTTATTCCGTTTGTCATTAGTGATATTGTAATCTCTTAGGTCAATATACTGAAAAAACCCTAGTTATAGATTTATTGCTTATCTCCATAGTTTCTAGGGATTAGGGGTTTAAATCTCCTCTTTTTGATTAAATCTCAATAAGTAATAGTGATTTATTACTGCTATTCTCATAAATTAAGTTTTAGACGGATATAGCTTTAAAGCTTACAATAAAGCTAAATTCTGCTTCATATTGCTGTAAAAATTTTTAATTTAATCTGTTAACATTAATTCAAATTTTATGGTTAAATATTACTAATGAAAATCTTTATAGTTTGAGAAATTCTTTTTTTGAATCTGGTTTTGCAAAATCTAGCAAATTTATATGGGATTTTCACTCAAAAATAGAATGCATAGAAGAATGGGAGAATTTAGCTAATCTTTATGATAAAAGTTTAATCTCAAAAAATTTTGAAGAAAGAAAATTATATCCTCAATTAATCCCAAAGAAAATCCACCAAATTTGGATTGGTGGTAAAAAATTACCCAAAAAATATAAAATATGGATGAAAACATGGAGACAGCATAATCCCTCTTGGGAATACATTTTGTGGGACGATGAAATGATTGATAATTTAGAACTTGTAAACAAAGATGCTTATTATTGCACATCAAATCTAGGATATAAAAGTGATATCGCCAGATATGAAATACTTAATAAGTTTGGCGGGGTTTATGCAGATACAGATTTTGAGTGTTTAGGAAAATTACCTGATTATTTTCTAACTTACGAATTCGTTAATTCTGTAGGTTTTGCTTATCGTCCTTCTATTTCAAATTCTATTATAATTTCAAAGCCAAATTCAATAATTCTCGAAAAAACAATTAATGCGATTTATATACCAAAAAACTTTAAAGATCCCATGCAAATTATGCACTCAAGTGGTCCATATATTTTTTCAAAAGTATTTTTTAGTCTCAGCCATAACGAAAAAATGAATACTCTAATGTTACCTTCAGATTTCTTTTACCCTTTACCTTCTTTTGCGTTGTCATCTAAAATATTAAAAGTAAAGGAATTTATCACAAATGAATCTTTAGCTATTCATCATTGGGAGGTAAGTTGGACTAAATCAAATTTATTTAGAAGAATAATAAACAAAATTTTACAAATATTAAAGACTTTTTTGAAACTATAAACTTTTTTTTGAACTTTATCGGTTAGTTGAAAAAATTTAGAAATTTAACCTTCAGATTCCTTATCTTATTTTAAAACTATATTTAGTAAAAGAAATTACTCCATTAATCATGTTATATTTAAATTTTAAAAGTTGTTTTACCTTATTAAAGCTCAACCTCGAAAAACTTTAAAAAATTAAGTAAAACCTTTATTTTTATAAAAAATGAAAAATAAAATTAAAAGTTTAAAATCTATATTTATTTATTTATTGAAATATTTTGGAATAAATCCTATTGCCCCTATACAGAATTTGATAGGTACTCCTAAATATTTAATGAATTTATCTAAACTATACCTTCAAATTAAAAAAAGTAGTGGCAAATATTCCAAATTCCCTTCAGCGGTAAAATTTTCAAAACCCCTTCCTGAAATATATGACCCTCAAAAAGAATCAGGTTCTGCTTCAGGGCATTATTACCATCAGGATTTATTAGTTGCGAATAAAATTTTCAAAAAATCACCAGAAATTCATCTCGATATCGCAAGTAGAATAGATGGCTTCGTATCACATTTACTATCATTTGAACAAAAACTTTTAATTGGAGATATCAGACCATTAGACATTAAAAATGAAAATTGTGACTTTATTCAAATAAATCTTTTGGATGAAAATGAGTGCTCTAAGCTGAAAAAATTTAAATCAATTAGTTGTTTGCATGCAATAGAACATATGGGTTTAGGCAGATTTGGGGACCCAATCGATTATCTAGGACATTTGAAAGCAATAAATAATTTATCTAAGCTTTTATCAGTAAGTGGGATACTTTACTTATCACACCCTTTAGGTCAAAAGGGAAGAATTCAATTCAACGCTCATAGAATAATAAGTCTTGGAGAAGCATTTGAAATCTTTAGAAATTGCAATCTTACTGTAGAGGAATTTGCCTATGTTGATGATAAAGGTGACTTATACAAAATTAATGACTTAACACAAATAGATTATAAAAATAGCTTTTATCTAAATCATGGTTGTGCTATTTGGACCTTAAAAAAAGAAATCTCATAATAGTTTATTCCTCTAAATAATTTTTTAAATTTATGCCTAATCTCTCACCTTTATACTTAGATTTATTTAACATTTTTTGACACCAAAATCTATTTTTTAAATACCAATTTATTGTCTTTTTAATACCTTTTTCAAAGCTGTATTTCTCTTCCCAATCAAGCAAACTTTTTATTTTTGTTGAGTCTATGCCATATCTTCTATCATGCCCAGGTCTATCATCAACAAATTTGATTAAATTTGAATATTTATTTTTACCAGGATTAATATCATCTAGGTAATTGCATATATAAAGAGCTAGTTCTATATTGGTTCTCTCATTATTGCCACCTATACAAAAACTTGATCCCGGGGAAGCATCTAAAAATATACTAATTAAAGCATCAACATGATCTTCTACATAAAGCCAATCGCGTACATTTTTGCCATCACCATAAATAGGGATAAATTCACCATTTAATGCTTTTAAGACAATATTTGGAATAAATTTTTCAGGGAATTGCCATGGCCCATAATTATTACTGCAATTACAAATAATTGTAGGTAAATCATACGTGTGAAACCACGCTTTAACTAAATGGTCACTAGATGCTTTTGAAGCAGAATATGGACTTCTTGGATCATAATTACTTTCTTCATTAAACAAACCAACTTCACCTAAACTTCCAAATACCTCATCAGTACTTATATGCAAAAATCTAAATTCATTTTTTCTTTTAGAAGAAAGGTTATTGAAAAATGATCTTGAGACTTCAAGCAAATTATATGTTCCCAGTATATTACTCTTTATAAAAGGATTAGGATCATCAATTGATCTGTCCACATGAGATTCAGCTGCCAAATGAAATATTGAATCAGGATTTATATCATTTAATATTTTTTCAACTTTGCTATATTTACTTAGATCAATATTGAAGTATTTGTATCTTTCTAAAAAGTCATCATTTTTGGAAAATAAATCTAAAAGTGCATCATTGCTACTAGCATAACCATTAAAATCTACATTAAATATTTTATGACTAGTACTCAGAAGTAATTTTCTTATAAGATTACTGCCAATAAAACCTAATCCACCAGTAATTAGAATATTTTTAGGTTTCTCAAAAGTCATTTTTTAAATTCAACAACTAAATTTTTTAATAAATTTAAATATCTTTTACTAGTCTATAGAGCATCTTGCCATATTCACTTTTATTTAATTTTCTAGCAAGAATCTTTAATTGTTTATTATCAATTAAATTTTTACGCCATGCAACCTCTTCAGGAGAACCAATTAATAAACCTAGTTGATGCTCAAGTGTTTTTACATATGAACTTGCCTCATGCAAAGACTCGAAAGTCCCTGTATCAAGCCAAGCAGTCCCTCTTCCCATAATTTCAACATTTAGAAGATTATTTCTTAGATAAATGTTATTTAAATCTGTTATTTCATACTCGCCTCTTTTTGATGGAGTAATTGATTTGGCCAAATTCACAACTGAATTATCATAAAAGTATAAGCCAGTAACGGCAAAATTACTCTTAGGAAATTTAGGCTTTTCTTCTATATTTAAGACTAAACCTTCTTCATTAAACTCTACAATCCCATATCTTTTGGGATCATTAACTCGATAGGCAAAAATTGTGGCCCCTTTATTTCTAGAATTTGCATTTCTTAATTTTGATACTAATTCTTCACCATGAAAAAGATTATCACCTAACGCTAATGCCACATTTGAATTCGCTATAAATGTAGAACCAATTACAAATGCTTGAGCAAGACCATTAGGTTTATCCTGAACTGCATATTCTATAGATATCCCCAAGTGTGAGCCATCACCTAACAACTTTTTAAATAGTTTGAGATTATCATTGCATGATATTATTAAAAACTTCTTGATATTTGCCAACATGAGGGTAGTTAATGGATAATAAATCATTGGTTTATTATAAATAGGTGCTAATTGTTTACTAACTCCTAAAGTTATCGGATAAAGTCTTGTGCCTTGACCTCCAGCTAAAATAATACCTTTTCTTTCAATATCAGCTGGCATTTTAAAAATAAATCAAATTATAATATATGTTATGAACGGTAAAAATGAAACTATCTATTTTCGGCGCAACAGGTTTCATTGGTAAAAATTTTTGCAAACAATTCCCAGAGCATATTCAAATACCTAGAGAGATTAAGTCCCCAAAATCCAAGAATATACTTTACTTTATATCGACAGCACATAATTACAATATCTATAGTGACTTAACTTTAGATGTTGAGACAAATATTCATTTGCTTTGTGAAATACTTAAAAATTGTAAACAAAAAGGTTTGATATTTAATTATATAAGCACAATGCATGTATATGGCATTCAGAAGAAATTACCAATAAATGAAAATTCTATTTGTTATCCAGAGGGTATGTATCCAATAACAAAAAAATGTGCTGAGGACATATTAATTACATTTTGTAAAAATTTTAATGTAAAATATAGAATTTTAAGATTGTGCAATGTCCTTGGCTTTGATAGTAATTTTTCTCCAAAGAAAAATGCTATAACTTGGATGATTAATCAACTTAAAAAAGGCCAAGATATTGATCTATTTTATGGAGGAAATTTTTTTAGAGAAGTAATGCATGTGAAGGATGTATGTAATGCAATTCAACTTATTTGTAAAAAAGGTAATACAAATGAAATTTATAATGTAGGTTCTGGTGAGGCCTTAACTTTGAAAGCCTTAATGGAATATTCAAAAAAGATTCTAAATTCTAAATCAAAAATCAATATAAAACATAAATTATCGAAAAGTTCAGAAACATTAGAAAAAAGTTTCTGGTTAAATACATCTAAATTAAATTCTCTTGGTTTTAAGAAACAATTTACTTTGCAATCAACAATTGAGGAAATAACAAAAAATTATTCTTCAGAATTATGAACATGATGTTTTCGCGTTTTACAATTTTTATAATTAGGCTATTGAAGTTATAAAACTTTAAAATTTAAATATTTCATATTTTCATGAGAAATATCTGATTATTTAAAAGAAATTTAGATCTCTTAATTAGTATAGATTCTCGTTTTATTAATATTATAGATAGTCACCTTTTACTAAATTTGATTAATTTATAATATAAATTTATGAAAAAAATGTATATTGTAAATTTATAATATTAAATAGTTTTTAAAAGAAAAAATTTGGTTTAAATATGATTGATATCAATAATTTACCAGTTCTAATATTAGCCCACTCTAGAGCTGATAAATTTGCAAATTGTATTAAAAATATTTATGAGTTTGGGATTAGAAATATATATGTTTTTATAGATGGTCCAAGAAATCAAAAAGATTCTTCTCAACAAAAAATGATAATGGAAGAATATTATAAATACTCAAATAAATGCAATTTAAAGATTAATAAATTAGATAAAAATTTAGGGAATAGAGATGCCGTAAATTATGCAGTAAATTGGCTATTCAGAAATGAGTCTTATGGAGTTATTCTTGAAGATGATCTTTATTTGTCTTCTAATTGTTTCTTGGCTTTTTCAAAGCTTCTTAAAAAATATCGATTAGATACAAATATCATGTCTTTATCATCGCATAGTCCATTTATTGATAAAGAAAAGGCAGGAATATTTTTTTCACCAGTTTTCACCTCATGGGGATGGGCAACTTGGAAGAATAAATGGGAGGAGCATCAAAACTTTATAAATAAATACAGAAAGAAATCAATGCATAAACTATTTAATTTATTACCAAAAAAATATAGGAATAAAGAGATTATTGAAATAGTTAAATCATGCCAATTAAGATACTTAGATGCATTTGATTATGAATATAATTTTACTCATTTAGCTTTGGGTTATTCTTCTATAACTATTACAGGTATAAATATGTTTAATTTTGGATTTGATGAAGCCGCCGCATTTTGTAAGGATAAAAGTAAATTCCCTTTTATAGATAGATATCTTGACCAAGAAATAGATATATCAAAGATTTATAGAATTAATGATATTGAATTGTTAAAAACATTGAAAATGGCAGGGGTTAATACAAATAATAAATATAATAATAAATTTTTCATAACTCAAAAGTTATTGATAATATTATCTTCTTTTATTTTTCTTTTAAGAAGAATAAAAAGAATATTTATAAAAAAACCTGGTTTTAATATATTTTCAAAATAGATAAAGTGTAAATTAATTTGCCTCCTTTTGTTTATTTTTATTATTATTAATATTTTCTAAATATTAATTAAATTCTAAAATCTTTTACATTTATGACATTATCAAATTCGCTAGTAATATCTAAGTTGTGGGTAATAAAAATTGTAATTTTTGATTTTATCTTTAATATATTTGAAATAATTTGTTTCTCTAAATTATTATCAAGTCCATTAGTCGCCTCATCAAAAATTAAGACTTTTTTATTTTGTAATAATGCTCTAGCAATTGATAATCTTTGTTTTTGACCTCCGCTTAGTGCAGCTGCGCCCTCTCCAATATCCTTAAATAAATCCTCAAAACAATAAACGAACTCCTCCCAAACACAGGTTATTTTTAAAATTTCAATAATGTTAGATTTAATTTCTTTATCAAAATGACTCTTTTTTAAATATTCATTTCCAAAACTTATCATTTCAAAGATTGATTTACCTGAGAATTGACAGTTCTGTGGGATGTACGAAATTGATCTAAGTTCATTTATCTTTTTATTATCTTTATCTAAATAATTGCAATGACCTGATTTTGGTTGTCGAAGACCTATTATGGTTTCTACTAGCGTTGATTTCCCTAAACCACTTTCTCCTACAATCGCTATTGGTTTATCGATATAAAAATCTAATTCTGGAAGAAAAAGTAGAGGTTTTTTAGAACCATGTCCAACAGTAAGATTTTTAAGACTAATTTTTTTTAAATTATTTTGATCGATATAAGGTTGTCTTAGATTCTTATTAATTTTTAGAGTAGATTTATTTGAGATAAATAAACCATATGAATTATTTATTTGATATTCTTTTATTAAAGGAATATTTTGGAAAAGATCAAATAAAATCCTGTAGGCCTGTTGAATGAGAGGAGCCAACCTTTGCATAATTATTAAAATTACAGAGTAGGATGGTAAATTCTGAACAAAACTAGTACTACTTGTTAATTGAAAAAAGGCTAAAAAACATATCGCTATGTAAACTATGCTTTCAACTACTTTTCGTGGTAACTCTGATAAAAATCTTGCCTTACCGTTCGCACTGAATTTGTTAAAATTTGAAATAGAGATTCGATTCAAGTAAATATTATAGTTTTTTTGAACAAGAATTTCTCTAATATTATTTAGGTATATATTTATTAAATAGAAAATATTTTTGTTTTCATGTATATTTACTAATCCATATTGGTAGGACTTAGACCTTGTGGAGGCTATAAGAATTATTATTGATAAAAAAGCGGCCCCTAAATAAATAATAGAATCTATCCCAAAATTTTTAAAAATTACATAAACACCGACACTAATAGTTAGTAATAATTCAGTAATCCTTATAAAGGGATGACAAATACCGTAAATTACTTTTTCTAAATTTACAGTTGATAATGCTGATATTTTGCTCCTCCCTATTTCTTCAATATTAGAAATTTTAAGATTAGATATATTGATAACAATTAACTTGGATAAATCTCTAGCAAGATTTCCCATTAATAATTCAACTTGATATCTAAATAAAATGCCTAGGACTGACCATGCAAATACTGCAGTAAACATCATAATAAGATAGTTCTTTTCGATTGGATTATTATTGAATACATTACTTATGAAATTAGGTAAACTATTTAAAAAAATCAACTCACAAATTCCTGTAATAACTGAAATCGTCATTAAATAAATAATGAATTTAGAATTTAATTCAAATAATTGGTAGATTAAATTATTTCTTGCAAATGATGGGGATAAAAACTTCTTTAATTTTAAAATTGAATTTATATTTTTTTGAAATTTTGAATAAATCATATTAAATATATACTAAAGAAATACAGAAAAAAAAGTTAAATTAAGTATAGTGATTGAGCAAAAAAACTATACTTTTAATCGTTAAATTTTTTATATTTATATTTAAACATATCGAGGATATCTATTTGAATAATATTGTAAAACTCAAATCAAATTCTTAATTTAAATAAGAATCTTTGAGTTTTTTACTTTTGAATAGTTAAGACTCTGTTTATATCTGTATTGAGAGCCTGCAATCTCGTAAACACCTCTGCGATTAAAGTCAATACCGTTAGCAATTATTTTTTTCTTGTATATTTTTAAATAATCTCTATAAGACTTGGTTAGCATTCCTGGCCCAGTAAAAGCAAGTATGTTCGCCTTTGGATTTTTGAAAATTTTACCTTTAAAGAATTCTGAATATTTTTCAATATTTTCTATTTGAATCTTTAAAAGTGGGTGATTTTTCTTGAAACCAAATGCCCAATTCAAGATAATATTCAAGTCAATATTTTTATTATTCTTCAATATTTCTAGAGAAGGAGGAATATATGTGCTATGAGGTTCATAACTAATTGTTGCTCCTCTTGAAACTTTTAATTTGGATATTGGTATTTCGCAACTAGATTTTATATCGAAATAATATCCTCCTTTTTCAAATAATATACAGTATCTCCAAATATCTGCTTTTGATGAATGAAATACTGAATTTTTGTAAATTTGATAAATTTTTCTACTACCCCAAGATTCCATCATATACTTATCTCTTTCATTATGATCGTATAAAACAAAAGAGAAATCTTTATTATTTTCTCTAAAACTTTGTACGCCTTTTGACATCCTCCAAGGCAGGGATCTATCAACCCAAGTTTGATAAACTATATTAGGTATTTGTTTCCTTGAATTAATATTTACGTATTGATTATGTATTTTTTTATTGATATATTCAAATCTTTCAAGAAAAATCTTGTGAAATTTAGCTTTTATTCTTTTCTTGAAATTAGCAATCAAAAACATAAACAGTTTAAAATTTAATTGTAATTATTTAAAGTTTTAATTATATATTCAGTTTGTTCATCATCCAAATATACAGAAGAAGGAAGAGATAGAATTTTGTTAAAAGCTCTTTCAGAACCTTCAAAATTCTCTTCTTTACCAAGAAAACCTCGTTTTTTAATTACATCTTTATTCTCTTTAAGACAAGGTTGTTTATTAAGTGGGTAAAAAATACGCCTTGAAGGTATTTTGTGATCTTTGAGATAATCACTTAACTTGCCAGCGTCATCACAAAATATATTGCTTAGCCAATGTACTGTATTAGAAGTTGATGTTGGTATATCTCTCATTTTGAGTAAATTATTTTTTAATGAATTTTTATATTTATCGAAGATTATCTGCTTTTTTTTAATTATGAAATCTAATTTTTTCATTTGTGCCAATCCAATAGCTGCTTGCATTTCGGTAAATGAAAAATTCCAACCAAGACTTTCGTGAATGAAGGTGCCTTTTTTTAATCTTCCATGATTTTTTAGCATATATATTTTGTCTCTATCTGATTCATTTTTGCAAAGAATTATACCTCCCTCACCTGTAGTAATTGTTTTGTTTCCATAGTAACTAAGAATGCCAAAATCACCGAAATTGCCTACATGTTTATTGTTATATGAAACCCCAATACCTTGCGCAGCATCTTCTATTATTTTTAAATTATATTTCTTTGCAATTTCTAAGATTTCCTCCATTTCGCAAGATATGCCATAAAGATGAACAGGCATGATTGCTTTTGTCCTCGAAGTGATAGCATTCTCTATTTTTTTAGTATCAATACAACAAGTTTTTGGGTCGACATCAACTAATTTCACTTTTGCTCCAGCCAAAAGTACTGCAGTTGCAGTTGATATAAAAGTAATATTTGGAACTAAGACCTCATCACCCCTTTCGATATTAATAGCCTTTAAAGCACAAAATAATGCACAAGTACCATTGCATAGAGATATCGCATATTTTGAATTAGTGTAATCCGCGGTGATATTTTCAAATTGTTCTGTAAGATCATGCTCTGTTACATATCTTGAAGTGATTATTTTCTTTAATTCTTCAAGTTCTGAGTTATCAATAACAGGTTCAACTTGAATTATATTATTCATTGAAAAAGGTCGAATTTTTGTTTACAGTACTAAAGTTATTAATTTAAGTCAATGAGAGAAGATAAGAATATAGATGTAAGTATCCTTATCCCCACTTTTAATAGGGCATCTTTTATTAAAAGAGCAATTGATTCATCACTTATTCAAACATATCAATGTGAGGTAATAGTTTGTGATCATGGAAGTACAGATAATACAAAGTCTATATGTGAAGGTTATGGGGATAAATTAAAATACATTAGAAGAGAAAAAGATTATGGGATTCATTTTTGTGAATTAGAAGCTTTACTAGCTGCAAA
>CACNWD010000006.1 GCA_902624085.1 uncultured Prochlorococcus sp. | reverse complement strand
CATTAGATAATTCAGGCTTGATTTATTCTGAAGATTCACCAATAATTTTTGAAAATAGAAAATTATCATTCGAAAAGTGGTCAAAAAAAATTAAAAAAATTTTAGGTATTCTTTTGAAAAAAACAAGTCAAAATAATACTAATTCACTATTAAAAAGTAGATTAAATAGCAGCGATAAAAAAACAACTATAATAAATTTATTCGAAGAATCAAATTTAGTTTTTCTTCAAGGAGGTCCAGGGACAGGTAAATCTACACTTATTTTAGAAACGATTTTATATTATCTAAATAAGGATAATTATATAAATATTGGACTATCGGCACCAACTGGAAAGGCCTCTTCAAGATTAAAAGAATCTCTTGATTATAAAAAAAAATCTGTTTATAAAGATGAAATAGATAAAATAGAATGTCAAACCCTACATAGATGGATTTATAACTCAATTAATAAGAGTGGCAAATTAAAATTTGATTTGAAGGAATTAGATATATTTGTTATTGATGAAATGTCCATGGTCAATGTAGACCTATTTGAAATAATACTTAATTCATTAGCTAAGGATTGTAAATTACTTTTAGTTGGTGATGCGAATCAATTGCCTCCTATTAATAGTAGTTCAATTTGGAATTATATATTTTCAAATTTAACGAAAAATCCTTTTGATACATCAATTGTTAATCTTGAAAAAGTTTATAGAAATAGTGGAGATATTGTTGAACTAAGTAAATTAATTTTTAATAAAAATAATAATCTTTTTAATTATAAACTTGACCAAATTAATAAAAATAAAGTTACAAGTAATATTAAGGTATATAAAAATAAAAATAAATCTATTCCTGAAAATCTTATAAATAATATCAATTTACACCTTAAAGATATGAAAGCTTCAGTTCGCCTTTTAAGTAATAAAAGTTATATATTTAATGAAGATATAGAAGATCTATATAACTGTGAAAAAAATTTAGTACTCGAAATATTTAAGAAATTGAATTCAAAGATAATTCTATGTAAAACAAATTCTGGAATTTGGGGTGTTAATGATATAAATAAATTAATCCTAAATCAAAATAAACCATATAATTTTGAAAAATGGGACGAAGGAATGCCCATCATGTGTACAGAAAATAATAATGAATTGGGAATTTCAAATGGAGATATAGGTGTTGTTATAGGAAAGGGAAACTTAAGAAAATTTCTATTTAGAAAATTTAATAAATTTAATAAACAAGTCGCAGCTTTAATTGAACCAAATAAATTAGAAAATACTGTACCTGCTATAGCATTAACAATTCACAAATCGCAAGGGAGTGAATCTGAAAGTGTATATATTTTATGGAACCAAAACCTAAGTAAAACAAAGCTTATGGAAGTTAATACTCAAAAAAAAATAATACTCAAAGATAATTTTGAAAAGAGACTCTTTTATACAGCAATTACAAGAGCCAAGAAAGATTTAACCCTTTATTATTTGAATACTTAGTTTATTAATTTTTATGTGTGACCATTAGATGTTAAATTAGATAAAAGGCTCTGAATGGCATAACAACAAATTAAAATCTAAGTCTAGATAATAAGTTGTAAGCCTGATCAGATGACATCAGGCATTTTTAATGATTTCAAAAAGAAAATCGATTCCTTCAGATATTGAGGGAAGTAATCTTACTAAAGATTATGAAAATAATTTAATTACTGAAGATGATTCAGAAGAAAAAACAGAAACTCAATTAGAAGATGATCATGGTTTCTTAAATTTTGGTTTTAATAAATCATTATTAGAATCACTTAAAAAAAAGGGTTATAAAAATCCAACCCCAATTCAGAAAGCTGCTATCCCTGAATTAATGCTTGGAAGAGATCTTCTAGGACAAGCTCAAACTGGCACAGGTAAAACGGCTGCCTTTGCTTTACCAATTATTGAAAAACTCGAAGATAACAATGAAGTAGCAGCTAAGGTTTTGGTTATGACTCCGACGAGGGAATTAGCTACTCAAGTTGCTGATTCTTTTAAAAGTTATAGTTCAGAATCCAGAAATTTTAATACTATTGCTATTTATGGAGGTACTGATTTCAGGAATCAAATATCTTGTTTAAAGAGGAAAACAGATGTAGTCGTAGGGACTCCTGGGAGAATAATTGATCATATAAAACAAGGTACTTTTAAAATAAATAACATAAGTTGTTTGGTTCTAGATGAAGCTGATGAAATGCTAAAAATGGGTTTTTTAGAAGATATTGAATGGATAATAGATAAGCTGCCAGAAGAGAAACAAATGGTTTTATTTTCTGCAACAATGCCAAGTGAAATTAAAAATATTGCGAAGAAGTATCTTAATAATCCTGCTGAAATTAAAATTAAAAGTATAAAAAAAGAAGCACAATTAATTTCGCAGAAATTTATAAGTATTCAAAGACATTATAAATTAGAAGCTTTAAAAAGAATCTTAGAAATTAAAAATGAAGGAGTAATTATATTTGTAAGAACTAAATCACTTACAGCATCAATTGCAGAAGCCTTAGAGACTTCAGGACACAGTGTTGCAGTTCTTAACGGAGATATCCCTCAAAATCAAAGAGAAAATACAGTTGATAGATTAAGAAAAGGTTTTATTGATATTTTAGTTGCAACCGATGTAGCAGCTAGAGGTCTTGATGTAGAAAGAATTAAATTAGTTATTAATTATGACTTCCCCTTTGATACAGAAACTTATACACATAGGATTGGAAGAACTGGTAGAGCCGGCAGATCCGGAGAGGCAATATTATTTGTTAATAGAAGAGAAAAACATTTTTTAAGGAATTTAGAAAACTCATTAAAAACAAAGATTGAGGAACTAGAGATACCAAGTAATCAATCAATTAATGAGAAAAGGATGGATAAATTAACTAAAGATATAAATATAAACTCTATATCTGAAAAAAATGAAGAGAATAAAGCATTAATGATTGATATTTTAGATACACTCAAAGTCAAATACTCAATGCAAGATGAAGAAATTGCTATGGCAGCAATAAATCTAATAGTAGGTAATAAACCATTTTTTATTGAAGAAGATGAATCATGGATCAATAAACAAAACATACCTGATCGCGATCGATTCACTAGAAAAGGACAAAATAAATCGAGGGGCTCCAACAAAAAGTCAACCCATAATAATAGTGGTTTTGAAACTTTTAGATTTGAATATGGGAAAGTTAATAAAATTAGAATTCCAAATATAATTTCTTCAATCTGTTCATCAACAAACATAAATGGGAGAGCGATTGGTAAAATTCAAGTTTTTAATGATTTTAGTCTTGTTGATTTGCCAAAAAATTTAAACAGGGACACTATTAATAAATTAAAAAATTTAAAAATAAAAAGTTACTAATCATGAAATTTAATAAATTAGCAAAAATTTCTTCTTTAGTACTTTTAATAAATTTAACTTATGCCGATAATTTACTATCCGATACAAAAACAAATGCGATCATAAAAATATTTTGTAAAGAAAGCGTTAAATCAGAATACATGAAAAATAACTTTGTATATGAAGAAAGTATTGGTGAAGATGTTTGTAATTGTTATTTGAAAAATATATCAAAAAATGTTAGTCATAAAGAATCAATTTCTAAATGTAAATTATAAAAATTTAAAGAAAATTAATTTATACTTAAAAGATTAATAATTTTTCATGAGCAAGTTAAAAAATCAAAATCCAATTGTAAGATTATATTTAAATTTATCAAAAGAAAGAAATCTAATATTTTTTGCTTTTTGTAGTTCAATAATTAATAGAATTCTTGACTTAGCTCCTCCTGTAATTATTGGACTTGCAGTGGATATAGTTGTAAAGGAGGAAAACTCATGGATCTCAAATTTGGGATTCAATGAAGTGCCAACTCAGTTAATTATTCTATCAATATTATCAGGATTAATTTGGAGTGCAGAATCTGTTTTCCAATATTTATATGCAGTCTTATGGAGAAATCTTGCTCAAATTTCCCAACACAAATTAAGAATCAAAGCCTATGAACATATTCAAAAATTAGATATGCAATTTTTTGATAAAGATAATACGGGCAGATTACTTTCAATCTTAAACGATGATATAAATCAACTTGAAAGATTTTTAGATCATGGTGCTAACGAGATTATCCAATTATTTGTTTCAGTAATAATAATTGGCGGAACAATGCTATGGATTGCTCCAAATATCGCTATTTTCGCTTTTTTACCAATTCCACTAATTTTTTGGGGCTCCATAAATTTCCAAAAAAAACTTGCTCCTAAATACAGAGATGTAAGATCTAAAGCAGGATTATTAGCTTCAAGATTAAACAATAATTTAGGGGGAATACTAACTATTAAAAGTTTTACAACTGAGAGATGGGAATTAGAAAGGTTAAAGAAAGAAAGTTTAATTTATCAAAAGAGTAATAAATCTGCTATTAAACTATCTTCAGCTTTTATCCCTCTAATAAGATTTGCAATTTTGTTTGCATTTATTTCTATATTACTAATTGGTGGATTTCAAGTATGGAATAAAACACTAAATGTAGGAACTTATAGTTTTCTAGTTTTTATAACGCAAAGGCTTTTATGGCCTTTAACTACATTGGGGCATGTGTTAGATGATTTCCAAAGATCACTTGCCTCTATAAACAGAGTTATCGATCTGATAGATACTCCAATAGAAATTAAAGATGGTAATAAAAAAATAGATTTTGAAAGAGTTAAAGGTGAAATAATTTTTAAAAATATCTATTTTAATTATCCCGAAAGAGATTCAACTATTTCAGGTATTAATTTCAAAATACCGGCAAAAAAGACAATAGGTATTGTGGGTTTAACAGGTTCTGGAAAAAGTACTCTAATAAAATTACTTCTGAGAATTTACGATTATGATAAAAATAAAGGAACAATATCTATTGATGGTTTGCCCATTCAGGAAATCAATCTAAAAGAATTAAGAAAATGTTTTTCCTTAGTTAGTCAAGAAACCTATTTATTTGATGGAACTGTTTTAGAGAATATTTCTTATGGATCAAATACTTCAAGCTTAGAAGAGATTAAAAAAGCAGCAAAAATTGCAGAGGCTCATGATTTCATAACAAAACTGCCAAGGGGATATAAAACATTAGTCGGTGAAAGAGGACAAATACTTTCTGGAGGCCAAAGACAAAGAATAGCTTTAGCTAGAGCTATTTTAAAAAATGCTCCAATTTTAATTCTTGATGAAGCAACAGCATCTGTTGATAATGAAACTGAAGTTTTAATTCAAAAATCCCTTGCTAAGTTAACTTTAGAAAAAACTACAATCGTTATCGCTCATAGGCTAAGCACAATTAAAAAAGCAGATAATATTATTGTTATGGATAAAGGGAAAATAATTGAGAATGGGAAACATCAACAATTATTGGAAAAAGGAGGAATTTATGCAGATCTATGGAAAGTGCAAGTTGGAATTTAAATTTTTTATATTAAAAAATTAAAAGATTCAATTACGTTTTTAAACATTTTTTCAACCTTATTCCATCTTTCCTCATTTGTACCAACCGCAAAAGTATATAAACTTCCTCTATCTATAACAACGGTTGCAAGTTCATGTCTATCTTGCTCGTTTAGATTAAGCTCATACTCCAAATCATAAAATACATGTTTTTCATCTTCTCTTTGATTTGCATTTATTAATTTTACAGATCTACCTGAACCTTCAGGTGCTATCACTTTATCAATTAACGTTTGACCCACCTCAGAAGGTGTACCAAGTTGATCCAACTCAACATCTTTATTTACATCAGAAATAACCAAGCTTAACGTCTCATTACTATTAATTAAATCATGATAAATAATCTCTGGACCACCATCTACCTTAACTCTCGTCCATCCTGTTGGGTAGAAAAATCCATACCTTCCATCAGGACTTTGATAAGCTTCTAGGCCAGCACTTAACCCACCACCGCAAGCACTCAAAAGAAAGCATATTGATAAAATTAAAAAATTTTTAAAGAGATTTTTTTTCATTTTCTAATAATAGGTTATAACCATGACTATCATAAGACATTAAAAGCAAACAAATAGAGCCAATTCTTAATTATATGCCTAGATTATTCTTAGAAAATATTTGATTTTGATAACTTTTACTAAACCACTGGCGAAATTAATAGCTCACTTTGAGAAATTTCCAGGGATAGGGCCAAGAACGGCACAAAGATTAGCACTTTATATTTTAAAACAACCTGAACAGACGATAAAGGACTTTTCTAAAGCACTTTTAGAAGCTCATAATAATGTCGGGCATTGCAAAAAATGTTTTAATCTTACTTCTGAAACGGAATGCGAAATCTGTAAAAATCCTGATAGGGATCAAGAAGTAATTTGCGTTGTAGCAGAAGCCAGAGATTTACTGGCTTTAGAAAGAGCAAGAGAATTTAAAGGAATTTATCATGTAATTGGAGGATTAATATCCCCAATGGATTCAATTGGGCCAGAGCTACTTGAAATAAAAAGTTTAGTTGAAAGAGTTAGTAAAAATGACATTAAGGAAATAATATTGGCACTTACTCCAAGTGTAGAGGGAGATACTACAAGTCTATATATAGCTAAATTGCTAACTCCATTTACTAAGGTCACTAGAATTGCTTACGGGCTGCCAATGGGTAGCGAGTTAGAGTATGCAGATGAAGTGACACTTGCTCGTGCACTTGAAGGAAGAAGAGATATTCTTTAGATATGGGATCCTTTAATTTCACTAAAGAAGATAATCTATTACGGCTTCCACCTTGGATAAACTTCCCTATTAGTAGAGCTTCTGAATTCGAGAGAATTCAAAAACTTATTAAAAAATCTAATATTCACACCATTTGCGAAGAGGGCAGATGTCCGAATAGAGCTGAATGCTACGCATCTGGAACTGCTACTTTTTTATTAGGAGGTTCAACCTGTTCAAGAGCTTGTGCATTTTGCCAGGTGAATAAAGGCAAACCGACAGAACTCGACCAATTAGAAAGTACAAAAGTTGCACAAGCTGTAAGGCATTTAAATTTAAAATATGTTGTCCTTACTTCTGTAGCAAGAGATGATTTACACGATCATGGTGCAATTTTATTTACTTCTACAATTGATGAAATTAGAAAAATAAATCCCTTAATAAAAATTGAAGTTTTAACACCAGATTTATGGGGTGGCGGAAAAAATTTGAAGGAAAGAGAGGAACTTCAGAGACAGCGGTTAAAAAAAATTCTTGATAAAAAACCAGTATGCTTCAACCATAATCTTGAGACAGTAGAAAGACTTCAGAGAGAAGTGAGAAGAGGAGCAAATTACAAAAGTTCAATAAATTTGTTAAAAATGGCGAAAAATATTTATCCAAATATTGAAACCAAGTCAGGAATCATGCTTGGCTTGGGAGAAAGTTTAGAAGAAATTAAAAATACAATTGAAGACCTAAAGGAAGTTAACTGTAATCAAATTACAATTGGTCAATATTTAAGACCATCGTTAAATCATTTACCCGTGAAGAAATATTGGGAGCCAAAAGAATTTGAATATATTGAAAAATTTTCAAAGCAGATAGGTTTTAATAAAGTTTCATGTGGTCCTTTAATTAGGAGTAGTTATCACGCAGGATAAATTAAATCTTCTTTAAGTAATTTTTCTTCTAACTTTTTAAGTATTTTTGAACAATCACCTTTCATTAAAGTACCAGCGCCACCCCATATTAATCTTAAAAAAAGATCTGAAGGAGAAGCACCGACTTCTTTAATAAAAGTAAAACCAATTAATCTAAAATACCTGACAAGTTTTTTACTATATCCTTCAGAATCATAAATAGCTAACAATCTTGCAAATTTACATTTAGTCTTTTCTAAAGCCCATGCCATAGTTGTTGCCCAAATTAATTCTGAAACAAACTTTGGAGAACCATTTAGGATTCTAAGTGTATCCAGTTGAAGTCCATCTCTAAAAGGTAATGTCCAACCTTTAATTTCCCCCCAAATCTTTACAGAATTATTATTTACGTGAGCAACAATAATTCTGAAAATTTTTAACCCTAAAACTTCTCTAACTTGAATTTTTATTGTTAGATTTTTTGAATCTGCAATTCTTTGTAATTGATTAACATCCATAAATAAAAATCTTTCTTAATCGTAATTTTATTTTTCTATTTTATCTTCAATTTGCTTTTGTCTCTCCGCAAACCTTGCCCTATCAGCATCAGAAAATTTATCTATACATAAATGGCATTGAACACCCTCTATATAATGAAGTTTTTTCTTATCTTCAACTGATAATGGCATTCCACATGCATGACAAATTGAATAAGAACCCTTTTTTAAGTTATTATCCACTGAGACTCTTTCATCAAAGACATAACATTCACCTTTATATTTATTACTATTTGCAGGTATATCCTCAAAATATTTAAGTATGCCTCCCTTAAGATGATAAGTATTTTGATATCCTTTCTTTATAAGTAATGATGTTGCCTTTTCGCATCTTATCCCACCTGTGCAAAACATTGCAATATTAATATTTTCATTATTATTAGTAATTTTATTTAGATTCTTATCAAGCCAGTCAGGAAATTCTCTAAAGTTTTTTAAGTTTGGATTAATAGCATTATCAAAACTGCCTAGTGAAACTTCATAATGATTTCTAGTATCAATTACGATAGTTTTCTCATCTGATAGTAAATTATTCCATTCTTCAGAATCAACATAAATGCCAGATTTTATTTCTGGGCTAATATCATTAATACCCATTGTTACAATTTCAGCCTTAATTTTTATTTTTAGTTTTTTAAAAATTTTCTTTTCAGAAAAACTTATCTTTTCATTCAAATCTTGATCTCTAAGAAAATTTTTTATTTCTCTGTGAAAAATATTAACTATTGTTTCCAAACCACAAATTGTTCCATTAATTCCTTCTTTTGCCAAAATCATTAGGCCAGTTAGTCCTTTCTCTTCAAATTTTTCTAATTTATTTCTTAAATTCTGTAAATTTTTTTCTGAGATTGGACTAAAACAATAAAGAGAGACAATTTTATAAGAATCGTTCATTTAGAGGAGAGTGCTTTTTTATCTAAAACAAAATTTTTATTATAAGAAACTCCAACTTCTTCTAGAAGTTTTCTATCAGTTTCACAAGCAGGATTTGAGGTGGTTAACAATTCATCTCCATAAAAAATAGAATTTGCTCCACATTGAAAACATAAAATTTGTGCCTCTTTAGAGAGATTTTCTCTACCTGCACTTAGACGTACTTTACTCCTAGGCATAAGAATCCTTGCAGTAGCAACCATTCTAATCATGTCTATTGAATCAACCTCTTTAGAGTTTTCTAATTTAGTGCCCTCAATAGCCACTAAAGCATTTATTGGAACACTCTCAGGATGTGGATTCATATTAGAAAGTACTTCCAATAATGAGGCTCTATCTTTATTAGATTCACCTAATCCAATAATACCGCCGCAACAAATATTAATTCCTGCACTTCTCACCCTTTTAAGAGTATCTAATCTATCTTGATAAGTTCTTGTAGTAATTATATTCTGATAATATTCTGGACTTGTATCAAGATTATGGTTATAAGCAGTTAAACCTGCTTCTGCTAATTTTAAAGCTTGCGCATCATTCAGCATTCCTGCAGTTACGCACGCTTCCATTCCTAAATTTCTTACGCCTTTAACCATTTCTATCATTGAATTAAAAGCACTTCCATCTCTTATCTCTCTCCAAGCCCACCCCATGCAAAATCTCTCTGCTCCTTGATTCTTAGCTATTTCTGCCTTCTTTAATACAGATTCTACTTCCTGAATTGGATTACTTTTTAATTGGCTAGAGCTATAAATAGATTGACTACAATATGAACAATTTTCTGTGCATCCTCCTGTCTTTACACTTAGAAGTGTAGATAACTGAACTCTATAGTTATTAAATTTTCGATGTACAATTTGTGCATGCCACATTAAATCTATAAGAGGAAGATTTAAAATTTCAAGAATCTCTTCTCTGCCCCAGTTATATTTTACATCTAGTGATGAATCTTTATTTAATTTAATCATTTTGTATTACCCATAAGAAAAGAACTTTTTAAAGATTGATTTGAGACTGATGTAATTCCACCAAATCTTCTTTTCCTTGATTGGTAATCAATAATAGCTTTATAAAATTCATTCTCATCAAATTCAGGCCATAAAACATCAGTTATGTAAATTTCAGAATAAGCAAGTTGCCAAAGTAAAAAATTACTTATGCGTTTTTCACCGCTAGTTCTTATTAACAAGTCAGGATCTTGAAAATCACATGTAAGCAAATGAGATTCGAACATTTCTTCATTTATTTGATCAGGTTTGATTTCTCCTGAGATTGACTTCCTCGATAATTCTTTTGCAACTTTTACCAATTCCTGCCTCCCCCCATAATTTGTGCAGATATTTAAAATAAATTGATCATTACAATGAGTAATATTTTCAGCCTCAATAAATTTTTTTCTTAAATCTTCAGAGAAAGGAGATAAGTCACCAATAAATTTGATTCTAATTAACTCTTTATTCAATTCATCAATCTCTTTTTCTAAAACTTTTTCGAATAAATTTAAAAGAAATTTCACCTCTTCAAGTGGTCTTGTCCAATTCTCAGTTGAAAAAGCATAAACAGTTAAAACTTTTACACCAAGTTTTTTGGAAACTTTAATTATATTTTTTAAAACTGACACACCTTTATTATGACCATGTGATCTTGACAAACCTTTATTTAGTCCCCATCTACCATTACCATCCATTATTACAGCTATGTGATTAGGGATTCTGAGTTTATCAATTTCTAGAGATAAATCTCTTATTTTATTTGTTGAATTTTTTAATTTCATAATCGATATTAAGTGTTTGATTTAATCAGAATTTTTTACAGATTTATCTACACCAATACTTGAAATGATATCAATTGTCTCCTTTTTTGGCATTGAAACATTTCTATTTGTAGAAGATTTTGAAATGGTTTGATTATTTAATCCTCCAATAAACTCATTCAATAACTCTTGTAATCTACTACTTGTGATAGGTCTTTCAAGTTTTCCTTGATTAGCAAGTGATAATGTTCCTGTCTCTTCTGAGACGACAATGCAAATGCATCTATCAAATCTTTCAGTAATGCCTAAAGCAGCCAAATGTCTAGTTCCATATCTACTAATACCTTGACGAGATAAAGGAAGTATTACGCCTGCAGAAATAATTTTATTACCTTTAACTAAAATAGCACCATCGTGCAAAGGCGTATCCGTAGCAAATAAATTTATCAACAGATCTGTAGAAAGCAGTGCATCTATTTCTATTCCTGAATATAAAAAATCTTCTGGTCTTAAATCACTTCCCAAATCAACAACCATAAGAGCTCCTCTTCTGTTTTGAGAAAGTTTTCCAGCTGCATCTACGAGCTGATTCACCGCATTTGAATTAGCTCTAAATTCCTTGGGAGGATTACCTAAAAGGACCGTTAATCTTCCTGTACCTAATAATTCCATTAATCTCCTAAGTTCTCCTTGCCACAAAATTGCAAGAGATAAAGAACATGCTATGACCAAGGCGTCAATTAACTTTGAAGTTAAGGGTAGCGAAGCAAATCTCTGGACAAACCAAGCTAGAGATACCAAAAATAAATATCCTCTAAGAAGCCATAAAGTTCTTTGCTCTTTGACTCGTGAGAAAAGCAACATTCCGAAACCTGCTGCGAAAAGGACATCGAGTAAAAGTTTTAAATTTAAAAAACCCCAAAAACTCACATTAAATTTAAATACTTATTTTAAACTTACCTAAGATTGTTTAATAAAGCGATCTGGTAAGACATCAAGCTTTAGTAGATCATCTGATGTTTCTCTTTTTTGAATTAATTCAGCGTTCCCATTTGAAACTAACAATGCAGCAGGCCTTGGAATTCTATTGTAGTTTGAACTCATTGAGAGATTATAAGCTCCAGTTCCAAAAACACATAATAAATCTCCAGTTTTACAGCTTCCAATCTCAATTTCTTTAAATAAAACATCTCCAGACTCACAATGCTTTCCAGCTATTGTATATTTATTTTTATGGTTTTTATTAAGCGGATCATTGACTAAACAAGCGGAATAATTTGACTGATATGTAATTGGTCTTGGATTATCACTCATCCCACCATCAACAGAAATATATGTTTTTAATCCAGGAATCTCTTTAAATGATCCTATTTTGTATATAGTTACTCCTGCAGTTGAAACTATTGATCGACCAGGTTCACACATAAGTAATGGTAATTCAAAATTATTTTTAGTACATGCTTTTGAAACTGATTCTGATACGGTTTTAACCCAGTCCTCTATTGAAGGAGGATCATCGTCATTTGTATATTTAATTCCTAAACCTCCTCCAACATTTAATTCCTTTATTTGATGACCATATTTTTGAGCTTCAATTGCAAAATTGACTAATATTTCTCCTAGATCACGATGAGGTTCTAATTCAAAAATTTGAGAACCTATATGAGCATGTAAACCCACTAAATCTAAGTTTTTGGCTTTATTAATCTCTTCAAAAACATAAGTTAAATTTTCCAAGCCAAATCCAAATTTACTATCAAAAGAACCAGTTCTAATATATTCATGGGTATGACATTCTATTCCAGGTGTGAATCTGATCATTATTTTGATACTTCTATCCAACACTTCTGAATAACTAATCATCCTCTCCAAATCATAATTATTATCTACAACCACTTTAATTTTATTTGTCACCGCAAACTCTAATTCTTTATCAGATTTATTATTACCATGAAAAACAATTTTTTCATAAGAGACTCCACCCTTGAGAGCTGTTAATAATTCACCTTCAGAAACAGCATCTAGTCCAAATCCCTCCGAAGATATCAAATTACTCATAAATAAAGAACTATTGGCTTTAGATGCATATATAGGAAGGGAATTTCCAGGGTAAAATTTATCGAGTGCATTTTTATATGCTTTACAAGAATTTCTCAGAGTCAATTCATCTAAAATATATAACGGTGAATCATAATTTTTTATAAGCTGTTCTACTGAACATCCTCCAAGGAATAGCTTGCCATTATTAATTGAGGTAGTTAAAGGTACAATATTTTTATTTGGACTTTCAAAATCGATTTTATTGTTAATAAATGACTTTTCTTTCATTTTTAATCCTTTTATCAGCAACATTATATAAGTTTATCAATTAAGAAAAACTTTTTTTATTTTTGGGTATCAAAAATCATGATCAATATAAGAGAAATTAATGCTAAAAATTCAAAAATTTGTTATGAACTGGATTTAAAATCGATAAAACATTGGAATCAAAATCAATGGAAAAATGAGCTTGGGAAGGATTATATAACTGCAAAAGGAATTTATATAAATAACATAATCTTAGGAGTATGCGTTCTCCATAAAATTTACGATGAAGCAGAAATAAGATATTTATCAGTTCATCCCTCTTATCAAAGAAGAGGTCTAGGCAAAAAATTAATTTATAAGATCTTACAAGAATGCAAAAATGAGAATATTAAAAGAATTTTTTTAGAAGTATCATTAAAAAATAAGCAGGCTTTAAGCTTCTATGACTACTTAGGGTTTGAGACAATTTGTATTAGAAAGAAATATTATAAAGATGGTTCTGATGCTCTTTTAAAAGAAAAAAAAATATTAAATTAATAATTAAGTTTTTTTATTGTGCGGATAACCAGAATCCTTGAAACACTAGTGAATTTAGCCAATCCCGCTGATAATGTAGTATTTGGTCAACACAAAAAACACATTAGGTATTCACAAAAGCTCATTGTGAACACAAAATAGGCTCAATACTGGTAGGTTATTAGTAGGAACTCAACATGTTATGTTTGAAAGATTCACTGAAAAAGCTATTAAAGTCATAATGCTTGCTCAAGAAGAAGCTAGAAGACTTGGCCATAACTTTGTTGGAACAGAGCAAATACTTTTAGGACTAATTGGCGAGGGTACTGGTGTTGCAGCTAAGGTTTTAAAATCTTTAGGAGTAAATTTAAAAGATTCTAGAATTGAAGTTGAAAAAATTATTGGAAGAGGTTCAGGCTTTGTTGCAGTGGAAATTCCATTTACCCCGAGAGCGAAAAGAGTACTAGAACTTTCTTTAGAAGAAGCTCGACAATTAGGTCATAATTATATTGGAACAGAACATTTACTTCTAGGCTTAATTAGAGAGGGTGAGGGAGTAGCAGCAAGAGTTCTAGAAAATCTTGGTATAGACTTGACAAAAGTCAGAACACAAGTAATAAGAATGCTTGGAGAGACCGCTGAAGTTGGATCTGGTGCTGGTTCTAGTAAAGGTAGTGTAAAAACAGCAACATTAGACGAGTTTGGTACAAACTTAACTAAATTAGCAAGTGAATCAAAACTTGATCCTGTTGTTGGTAGACATGCTGAAATAGATAGGGTAGTCCAAATACTTGGAAGAAGAACTAAAAATAATCCTGTTTTGATAGGTGAGCCCGGTGTAGGAAAAACTGCTATTGCAGAAGGTTTAGCTCAAAGAATTCAGCAAGGCGAAATTCCTGATATTTTGGAAGACAAACGAGTTCTTACTTTAGATATTGGACTTTTGGTTGCAGGAACAAAATACAGAGGTGAATTTGAAGAGAGACTAAAAAAAATTATGGAAGAGATAAAATCTGCAGGTAATGTAATTTTAGTTATTGATGAAGTTCATACACTTATTGGAGCAGGTGCTGCGGAAGGAGCTATAGATGCTGCTAATATCCTGAAACCTGCATTAGCGAGAGGAGAGCTTCAATGTATTGGAGCTACTACACTAGATGAATACAGGAAGCATATTGAACGTGATGCAGCATTAGAAAGAAGATTTCAACCAGTTATGGTTGGTGAGCCTTCAATAGAGGATACCATTGAAATTCTTAAGGGTTTAAGAGAGAGATACGAACAACACCATAGGTTGAAGATCACAGATGAAGCTCTTGATGCTGCAGCTCACTTAGGTGACAGATATATATCTGACAGATTTTTACCAGATAAAGCGATTGATCTAATAGATGAAGCCGGAAGTAGAGTTAGATTAATAAATTCAAAACTCCCCCCTGAGGCTAAACAAATTGATAAAGAATTAAGAGAGATCCAAAAACAAAAAGAAGAATCTGTTAGAGAACAAAATTTTGATCAAGCAGGACAATTGAGAGAAAAGGAGATTGCATTATCTTCCAAGATTAAGGAGTTATTAGAAAATAAGAAGGAATCTCAAAATGAAAATACTTCTTCTGATGATGAAAATGTTACAAAAAGTTCACTTAATATCGCACATAATCCTGTAGTAAGTGAAGAAGATGTTGCTCATATAGTTGCTTCTTGGACAGGAGTACCTGTTCAAAAACTGACCGAAACTGAGTCAGTAAAACTTCTTAACATGGAAGATACTCTTCACAAAAGATTAATAGGTCAAGATGAAGCAGTGAAAGCTGTATCAAGAGCAATTAGACGCGCAAGAGTTGGTTTGAAAAATCCAAATAGGCCAATAGCAAGCTTTATTTTTTCTGGACCTACTGGAGTTGGTAAAACAGAATTAACAAAGGCGCTTGCTTCATATTTCTTTGGTAGTGAAGATGCCATGATAAGACTGGATATGTCTGAATTCATGGAAAGACATACTGTAAGTAAGTTAATAGGTTCTCCTCCAGGTTATGTAGGTTTTAACGAGGGAGGACAGTTGACAGAAGCTGTTAGAAGGAGACCATATACTGTAGTTTTATTTGATGAAGTTGAGAAAGCTCATCCTGATGTATTCAATTTACTTTTACAATTACTAGAGGAAGGTAGACTTACTGACTCTAAAGGAAGAACTGTTGACTTTAAGAATACACTATTGATAATGACTTCTAACATTGGATCAAAAGTTATCGAAAAAGGTGGTGGTGGGCTTGGTTTTGAATTTTCAGGAGAATCTATTGAAGATAGTCAATACAACCGCATTAAATCATTAGTTAATGAAGAACTAAAGCAATACTTTAGACCTGAATTTTTGAATAGATTAGATGAAATTATTGTATTCAGACAATTAACAAAACACGAAGTTAAAGACATTGCAGAAATAATGCTAAAAGAGGTTTTCTCTAGAATTAATGAGAAAGGTATAAGATTAAATGTAACTGATGCATTTAAAGAAAGACTGGTAGAAGAAGGATATAATCCTTCATATGGAGCAAGACCTCTTAGGAGAGCTGTCATGAGGTTGCTCGAAGATAGTCTCGCAGAGGAAGTCCTTTCAGGTCGTATTAAAGATGGAGATGTGGCCCTAGTTGATATTGATGAGAATAAAAAAGTTACAGTAAAGATATCAACAGAGGAGTCTCCTCAAGAGCTAGCTGGTGCTAATTTTTAATTAAAATTTAGCTAATGCAGATAATCTCTCCTGATAAAGTTATTAGAGGTAAAAATGCTTGGCAAAGATCTTTACCTGAAATTGTAAAGATCTCTAAATCACCTTTACTACTAGGGAGAAGTCTTTCAACAAGGCCTTTAAGATCACTAATATCCAGAGATTTGAGAGAATTAAATCTAAAAGTTTATAATTCCGAATTAGAATTTGATTGCTGCGAAAAGGATTTAACAAGAATTTATAATCTTGCCATTGAACAGAAATGCGATTCAATTATTACTGCAGGTGGTGGGAAAGTGTTAGATGCAGGGAAGCTCTTAGCAGATTATCTCTCAATACCATGTATTACGGTCCCATTAAGTGCTTCAACATGTGCAGGTTGGACAGCCTTAGGAAATATTTATACAACCGAGGGAAAATTTGTAAGAGATATAAAACTTAAATCTTGTCCAAATATATTAGTTTGTGATCATTCTTTCATAAATTCAGCTCCTAAAAAAACATTATCTAGTGGCATAGCTGATTCATTAGCAAAATGGTATGAATCATCTATCACAAGTTCATCAAACAAAGATGGAATAATTCAACAGGCCATACAAATTTCACGAGTTCTAAGAGACCAATTATTTATTCAGGGTGAAGATGCTTACAATAATCCATCAGAAGATAATTTGGCTTGGAGCAACATTGTGGAAGCGAATACCCTAACAGCTGGCCTTATTGGAGGCATTGGGGGAGAGAAATGTAGAACTGCCGCAGCTCATGCTATTCATAATGCAATTACTCAAATATATTCCAATAAGAGACCACTGCATGGTGAGATTGTGGGTGTTGGGATCCTGATCCAATTAAGATTAGAAGAAAGTAAAAATAATAATAAATTAGCTAATCAATCTATAAATCAATTAGTTAAATTCATGAAGAACTTAAATTTACCAACCACGATATCACAACTTGGTATTAATGTTTTTGAAAATGATAATCTTCAAAAAATAGCTTCTTTTACATGCAGAAAAGAGTCTGAGATACATTTCCTTCCTTTTGAATTTTCAAAAGATGATATTGTTCAAGTCATCTCAAAATTTGAATCACTGAAGATAACTATCTAAATTATTTTGAATATAAGTAATCATAAAGATTTAAATAGCTCTAATTTCAGCTATTTAATGAAATTAAAGAATTCTATAATTGATCCTTTAGGGAAAAACATAGCTGATGATTTACATTGGATACAGTTAGAAAAAAAATGGGGATTATCAAAATTTCCAGTGGTAATTGGAGGAGAAGGTCCTCCTTTATTATGTCTTCATGGATTTGATAGCAGTTTTTTGGAGTTCAGAAGAATATATCCTTTATTAAAAAATAAATTTAAATTAATTATCCCAGATTTATTAGGCTTTGGATTCTCGCCTAGGATATCAAGTCTTAATTATAATTCTGAAAATTTAATTATGAACTTAACTGACATAATATCTAAACTAAAAATTACTCAAAAAATTAATTTGGTTGGAGCATCAATGGGTGGCTCCGTTGCGTTTTCTTTAACTAAAAAGATTAAAACGGATATAAATAAAATGATACTTTTATCTCCAGCAGGTTTATTTGCAAAACCAAAAAAAATACCCAGGCCCTTTAACCAAATTGGAGCAGCTTTTCTTGGTTTACCAATAGTGAGGAAGAATCTTTGTCGACAAGCTTTTGCTTCACCTGATCAAAGCGTTGGGATTGCTGAAGAACAAATAGCTTCTATACATTTAGGTTGTAAAGGATGGAGAAATTCGCTAGCAAGCTTTGCAAAAAGTGGAGGTTTTGGAGGAACTTATGAAAACTTCAATGGTATTGAAATTAAAACAATTTGTGGAATAGATGATAGGATACTCGGAGTTGATGAATTAAATAAATTCCAAAAAATTAATAATTTAAATTTAGTGAGACTAAAGAATTGTGGGCATCTACCACATTTAGATTTGCCGCAACTTACCGAAAAGATGATAATAGATTTTTTACTAAATTAAATAATATGATTTCTAAATTGATTAGATTAGGAGTTGAAAATTTATTAAAAATAATTTGC
Source organism: uncultured Prochlorococcus sp. (assembly GCA_902624085.1). Classification (GTDB taxonomy): domain Bacteria; phylum Cyanobacteriota; class Cyanobacteriia; order PCC-6307; family Cyanobiaceae; genus Prochlorococcus_A. Next base: position 30,084 of record CACNWD010000006.1, on the reverse strand, counting down.
GAAAAAATAATAATTAGGAATATTCTAATAATCAATAAAAATAATAAATTTAGCGGAGTAATAGATGAATTATATATAAAAGCAGAAAGTATAATTTTCAACAAAATTAATATTAGTGATATAGATATTAAGTTAAGCGACTTAGTTTTTAGATTAGCTTTTAATAATAAAAAATCTTTTATTGAAAATTCCTATGCTTTAATAAATATGAGATTAACAAGAGATAATATTAATAAAACCTTATCTAATAATAAATGGAAAAGTTTAAAAACTTCAATAGAATCTTTTATTTCAATGAGTTTTGAAAGTGTAGAAATTTATAATAAATCAATATATTTCATTTCCTCTGATGGATTATCTAATAAAAATATTAATTATATTTTGCAGTTTGATAAAAATACTATTTCATTGGTAAATAATATTAACCAAGAAAAATTATCAATATTCAATGATAAAAATATTATTATAAAAAATTTATTTTTTTGTGAACGTCACATCGAACTTGAAATAGGTTCGAAAATTATATTCAATTAGTTGTTACTCTCAAGAAATCAAGTGCGATAATAGCATAATAAATTAAAGAAGGTGTAAATATATAACTATCTATTCTATCAAGTATCCCTCCATGACCTGGCAATAAATTCCCAGAGTCTTTGAGTTTTGCATCTCTTTTCATCATCGATTCAATTAAATCTCCTACTAAAGCCATTAAAGAAATTATTATTCCAAAAACAATTCCTATAATTAAATAGTTATTCCAATTAAATAGATAAGTGAACAAAATACCTGTTGCGATGGAGCAAAATATGCCTCCTATTAATCCTTCAACTGTTTTACTAGGAGATATAGATGAAAGCGATTTTTTTCCAAAAATTTTACCGAAAATATAAGAACCAATATCACTAGAAACAATAATCAAACATGTTATTAAAGTTATATTAAATCCAGAAATATAGCCTAAGTCAGAGAATCCATTCCCTTGATAGTTAGAATCTATAAAAATAGAATCTAATTCTCTTAATCTTATCCAATAACTTGGTAGAAAGCCTAAATAAAATAATCCAAAGATAGAAGTCGCTATATCAGAAATTTTTCCTGGCTTTGGCTGAAGTAATAACCATGTGCATATACCAATTGAAGAAATCGGCAAAATTGCATTTGAGATCTCTTCCCCAATTATTCCCTTTAATTCAAGATAAGTTGAGATAATGAGCATGAAGCATGAAAACAAAGTAGTTTTTGTAGCAGGCTTAATACCTGTAAATTCAGCCATTCTAAATAATTCCAATAGGGCAAAATAAGTTAGAACTGTAATACCAATAGCAAAATAAAAATCACCCAGAATCACCACTAATAGTCCAAATAAACCAATAATTAAGCCACTTTTAAATCTCATAAAATATTCATTAAGTTATAAGTACGTTTATATAAAAATTTAACAGGTTTTCTCCCTTTAATCCTTGGTTAATCAACCAATCAACTCTCTCTTTTTCAATCCTTTCCCCAGGAATAGCTAGAGGTATTCCAGGAGGATAGGGGCAAATAATATCAGCAGAAATCCTCCCAATTGATTGGTTAAGATTTACTTTCTGAGAATTTCTTAGTAAAGATTCTGAAGGAGGTATTTCTGGAATTTGAATTAAACTAAATGGTGGCTTTATTGGTTGAAGATCTTTTCTTTCTTTTATTGATGAAAGTAAACTTTTCCACAAGTTCTCAAACATATCAATAAAATTTGATTGTTCCTCAAATCCTAAACAAAAAGTTAATGTCATCATTTCTGGTAATTCAGAAATTACTCCTTTTTTATAAAAGAACTTATCTGCAGTAAAACCATCAATGCCATAAGAACCGGTATTTAAAATAATTTTTAATGGATCATCTGTTTTTATCAATGGGACATCTCTAGAAACAAGTTCTTTATAAATATTTCTTGCTTCTTTTATCCTTTTTTTGTATTCCTCAAGACTATCTTTTTCTAACCAATCTTTAATAGATTCATCGCAAGAGGCGATAAGTAAAGAATTTGGACTTGTAGTTTGAAGTAAATTAATCTTTTTTGCTATTTTACTTTTATCTATGATGTTTCCATGATGCCACAACATCGCGGTCTGTGTTAATCCATTTAATGACTTATGCAAGGAATGAACTACTAAATCTGCTTTCGCCATAACAGCTGAATTAGGTAAACCATAATCCTCACAAAATAAAAAGTAAGAACCATGTGCTTCATCTACAAGTACAGGAATTTCAAATCCATGACAAAGATCAACTAAAGGCTTTATTTCACAGGAATAACCTTGATAATAGGGATTTACTAAAACAATTCCTGATATTTTTATATTATTTAGTAAATTGCTTTTTAATATTTTTTTAAGCCATGCTTCTTTTATTGGCAAATATTGACCAGTAATTTCAGAATACTCCAGATCAAAAAATATGGGAATTATATTGGCTACTAAACAAATTTTGATAATAGAAATATGTATATTCCTTGGTAGTAATATATATTCCCCTGGGTTAGCCATTGATAGAATTGAGGATTGTAATAATCCAGAGGCACCATTTACTCCAAACCAGCAACTATTAACAGCAAATTTTTTTGCGAAATAATCTTGAGAATCTTTAATTAAACCAAAATCAGACAAAGGAGTTCCAAGCTCAGGTAATTCAGGAATATCCCAAAGGCCAGGTTCCTCTCTTAACAATTGAACTAATTTTTTAGGAAGAGCTTTTCCCCTACTATGAGAGGGGAAAAACAGAGGCATTGAAAATTTTTTTCTTAGAAAAGATGAAATACTCATAAAGTAATTTTGACTCTTATAGAATTGATGTAAAGATTATTTGCTCTTTTCGCTATCGTTAATGAAATGAATGATTTAGAAATGCAATATACTCCTTACAAAAATCTCATTTGGCTTTTATTAAGACCATGGATTCTACTCCCAAGAGTTATATATATACTGCTGACTATTTTTTTCTTTGTATTAAGATTAATATTTCAAGGTGCAAGTAAAGATAGAAATGTTCAAAAAGATCTTTCAAAATATCTTTTTAACGTAATAACTGATTTAGGACCCTGTTATATAAAACTTGGGCAAGCCTTATCTACAAGACCAGATTTAGTTAGACAAGATTGGCTTACTGAGCTAACAAATTTACAAGATAATTTGCCACCATTTGATCATAAAATTGCTTTAAAAATAGTAGAAAAAGAACTTGGTTCTCCAGCAAATATTTTATTTGATGAATTTCCTAACAAGCCAATAGCTTCAGCAAGTCTTGGGCAAGTGTATAAAGCCAAAATAAATAATAATTATTATGTTGCAGTTAAGGTACAAAGGCCAAATTTAGAATTTATTATTAGAAGAGACATTGTCATTTTAAAATTACTTGCAAACTTTTTAGCTCCTTTCTTGCCGTTAAATATAGGTGTCGGTATTGGAGAAATAATAGATGAATTTGGCAGGGCTTTGTTCGAAGAAATTAATTACGAGAAAGAAGCAAAAAATGCAGAGAAATTTGCAATATTATTTAAAAATAATCCTCAAGTCATTATTCCAAAAGTAGAAAAATCTTTTTCATCACAAAAAGTAATCACTACATCTTGGATTGAAGGGGTCAAATTAAAAGATCGCAATGAAATAGAACAGAATAACCTAATACCATCATCATTTATCAGAACAGGAGTAATTAGTGGTCTTCAACAACTTTTCGAACATGGATATTTTCATGCGGATCCTCATCCCGGTAATATGTTTGCTCTTAGAGGTGGTGATCAAAAGAATGGAAATATAGCTTATGTAGATTTTGGAATGATGGATTCTATTTCTGATTTTGATAGATTAACCCTTATTAAAGCTATTGTTCATCTTATTAATAATGAGTTTCTATTATTAGCCAAAGATTTCCAAAAGTTAGGTTTTTTAAACGAAGATCAAGATCTTGAGTCACTCGTTAATCCTCTAAAAGAAGTTTTAGGAGATTCTCTTGGTAAAGAGGTTGGAAATTTTAATTTCAAAGAGATCACAGATAAATTTTCACAATTAATGTATGATTATCCCTTTAGAGTTCCAAGCAGATTTGCACTAATAATTAGAGCAGTTGTAAGCCAGGAAGGCCTAGCTCTTAGACTAGATCCCGAATTCAAAATTGTGCGAATTGCATATCCATACATCGCGAAGAAACTTTTAACTGATAATTCAGATGAAATTGTTGATATTTTACTTGAAGTAATTTTTGATAAGAATGGCAGAATTCAAGTTGATAAATTAGAAAGTCTTTTAAATATTCTTTTTAAAGAATCTGTAGATATTAATGCTGATTTAATTCCAGTTGCAAACGCAAGTCTCAAATTATTTGCTGGAGAAAAGGGATCAGAAGTAAGAAAAAACCTTTTATTGAGCCTTATCAAAAATGATAAAATTGAATTGAAAGATGCAGAAAAATTATTCTCTCTACTTAAGGAAACATTTAGTCCAATGAAACTAGCTAAAAATGCAGTTAAGAAGATAATTTCTCCCGTGTAGTTGGATATTTAAATCTCAGATTAGTATTCGACTTAATATTTAATATAATTAAAAATTAAGCATATAATATCTACATGAGTGATTTATCAATTTTTTAATAAAAGCTTTTAATTTTGGGGCTATTAAGTGAGGTTATTTTGTTTTCAAAAATTTGAAGGATTTAAGATAAAAAAGAATAAAGAGAGTATCGTGGATCCTTATATAAATATTGGAAATATTATCAAAGAAAGTAGAGTTAAAAAAAATTTATCTATTGAAGATTTATCATTCCTCTCAAAAATACCGATCTCCACGATTTTAGGAATAGAGAATAATTTAAAAGAATTAATACCGCCATATCCTTTTACCAGGTCAATTCTATTAAAATTAGAAGAATGTCTTTCTCTAGAGAAATTCGAACTTATTAAATTAATTCAAAAAGATCATATCCCAATTAAAAAAAGAATGAAAAGAAATTTCAGCTTTTCGAAGATTGACCTTTTCAATTCTTGGCAAGGAGGTTTTATCTATTTATTTCTAATAGTTATTTCAATATTTGTTCTAAATAGTTATTACTTAAATAATAGGGTTATTGAATTTAAATATATAGAGAAGTCAAGTAAATAAATCATAAGATCAAAATCTTTTGTATTTTTTCCCAAGTTCACCATACATTCTCAAGAATGGTTTGATTTCTGAGAGAGATGAATTAATTTTCCATTTCCAATTATTTTGCGTAGTCCCAGGCTTATTAATTCTACTGGAATCATCCAAGCATAAAATATCCTGAATAGGTGCAATAAATAAATTTGCATTCGTTTTCATTCCTAATTCTATCAATTCCCAAGATGGATTATTTGCAAAAGAGAATTCTTTTTCTAAACCTTCTTTGATTGTTTTGTCTAAGTCATTCCACCAAGATAAAGTTGTGGGGTTATCGTGTGTGCCGGTATAAACCACCCAATTATTACCGTTTATATTTTTGGGTAAATAAGGATTATCTTCATTACCATCAAATGCAAATTGCAATATTTTCATTCCAGGCAATCCAAATTGTCTCCTTAAATTAGTAACATCTTGATTGATTATCCCTAAATCTTCTGCAATGATAGGTAAATTTTCAACATTTAAAGAATCCTTTAAAGAAGTTAGCAACTCTTTACCAGGAGAATTTATCCAATTCCCATTTATTGCATCTTTAGCTTTCCCATCTATCCTCCAATAGCCAGACAATGCGCGAAAATGATCTAATCTTAAAATATCTACTAATTCAAACTGTCTTTTGAATCTTTTTTTCCACCATTCAAAGTCTGTTTCTTTATGTTTTTCCCATACATATACTGGTGTCCCCCAAAGTTGCCCAGTTGAAGAAAAGTAATCTGGCGGAACTCCACTTTGAAAATATAATTCTCCATTTGGAGATATCGAGAATAGAGACTTATCACTCCAAACATCCACACTATCTTTAGAAACATAAAATGGTAGATCGCCAATCAATCTTATTCCCTTAATTTCTGCAAATTTTTTTATTTTTAACCATTGCCTATCTAGATGCCATTGAATTAATTTAATTTTAAGAATAGGTTTAACATTATTTTTTTCCCATTTTTCAATTGCATGCTTATTTTTGCATTTAAATTCTTCTGGCCAATTCCACCATGCAGAAAAATCGAATTTCTCCTTAAGAGTCATAAATACGGAAAAATCATTAACCCAAGAATTATTTTCACACCAAACATAAAATTTATCTTTCTCATCAAAAGATAATAAATGCCATGAATCCATCAAAAGATTTCCAATTATTTTTGATAATTCATCAGCTACCTTAAATTGAAAAACATTCAATTTTGCAGATTTTAATTGAAAAATTTTGGCTTGATGGGACTCTTTTATATAGTTGCTCTTTATTAATTCATCAAAATCTAAGAACCAAGGATTAATTGCAAAACTTGATGGAGAACTATACGGAGACCCCATTGAATCAGTAGGGGATAAAGGCAAAAATTGCCAAGTATTAATTTTACAAATCGACAATATTTCAATCCAATCTCTTACAGAATTGCCGAATGTTCCGCAATAACTGCCTCCAGGAAGACTTGATGGATGCACAAGAATTCCTGAGTATCTTTTTAATGGATCAAAATTCAAAAACATAATCAATAATATATAGTTTTAGAGAACACTAAAGTTTATTTTTAAATACCCCTTTTTTTAAAATATCGAAAAGATTAAATGTAAACAATTTTTGTGAACATCTTTATAAAAATGTATTACTAAATTTTGAAATATAAAATAAATTGATAAAAATAAAGAAATATTTATATAGTTATGAAGTTTTTAACTTTAGTTATAAATAACTTGTGACAAACTCACAATTAAGACTACGATACAAGTGTGTACTTTAAATTGCAAATTTCGTGACAAGTTTTATCACGGCAGTGCAAAGCGATCAGCCAAACTTTAATTTAAATAATAGTCGTCTTAGACTAGTAAGTGGAACCTCAAATCCTAAGTTAGCTAATGAAATTGCAACTTATTTAGGGATAAAAAATGTGCCTCTGATTTCGAAAAGATTTGCTGATGGTGAACTTTATGTTCAAATTCAACAATCCATAAGAGGTTGTGATGTATTTCTGATACAACCAACATGTGCTCCAGTAAATGATAGCTTAATGGAACTAATGATAATGGTTGATGCCTGTAAAAGAGCTTCAGCAAGACAAATAACAGCAGTTATTCCTTATTTCGGATATGCAAGAGCAGATAGAAAGACCTCTGGGAGAGAATCGATTACGGCAAAATTAACTGCTAATTTATTAGAGAAATCAGGAGTAGATAGAGTATTAGCAATGGATTTGCATTCTGCACAAATACAAGGTTACTTTGATATCCCTTGTGATCACATTTATGGTTCACCAGTTTTAATTGATTATTTAGAGTCCCTAAATCTAAAAGAAGTAGTTGTAGTTTCTCCTGATGTTGGAGGTGTTGCTAGAGCTAGAGCCTTTGCAAAACTTATGAAAGATGCCCCTTTAGCAATTATTGATAAAAGGAGATCCGCTCATAATATTTCTGAAAGCTTAACTGTAATTGGTGAAGTAAAAGGTAAAACAGCAATTTTAATAGATGACATGATTGATACTGGAGGGACCATCTGTTCTGGTGCAAATTTATTGAAAAAAGAGGGAGCAGAAAGAGTCTTTGCTTGTGCTTCTCATGCAGTTTTTTCACCTCCCTGTCATGAAAGACTCAGTGCAAAGAATTTATTTGAGCAAGTAATTGTTACCAATAGTATTCCAGTATCCCCAAAAGAATATTTTCCTCAATTAAAAGTTTTGTCAGTAGCCAATATGCTGGGTGAAGCTATATGGAGAATTCATGAAGAAAGCTCTGTTAGCTCAATGTTTAGATAAGATTTTATTTCTTTTTCGAACTTTGTAATTGTTTAATAAATTTATTAAATTCTTCTTTTGATTTCTTTGGGACATTGTCAGGGCAAGTCTGAATAGCTCTTCCTAGAATTCTAAACGTTGCATTTTCAAATAAAATTTTATTTTCTATTGAAATTTCTTTATTTTTATCTTTTACCTTATTTCCATGTTTAGATTGAATTACAGCTACAAATGTAGAAGCAGCTACACCAAGTGATTTCTGAAAATCTAAATTTATTTCTTTACGAGATGCTAAACATACGTATGAGACACCCATACCCTCATAAAGTGCTATGTCTTCTTCATTAGCGGGTTTTAAATCAGAATTAGCGAAAACTGGCCTTTTATAAATATTTAAATCATAAAGAAGTCCAACTAAAAAGAATGGAACTAATAACTTCCTATAAAAAGAAAACATTTTTAGTTTAAATTTCATTAATTTTTATCTTAGTATTACAAACATAACACTTAATATTTTAAATTTACTGATCATGAAACTATTCTTGTCTCATGATGACTTTCCACTATTTTAAGATTATTTTTATTCCAAGAATATATTACTCTAAACCTTAAATTATCAATATCAACAAGTCTTGTATGTTCAAGTATATACCAATCATCATAAGTTGATTCAAATATCATTTCGTGTTCATCAACTTGTTTTATATTAGAAATTCCCTTTTTATCACTTAAATAAAATTTTTCTCTAATTAATTGATGGCCTTGCAAATATGCTATCATTTCCCCTTTCTCTTTAAATTCTGGGTTATCTTCAAAAAAAGTATATTTATCGGACGGGTACCAAGTGAATTTGTAATAAGATTCCCAAGCATTTTTGCTTTCAAGACTTTCAATTTTCAAATTCATGGAAATATTGTAATTTTTGTTCTTATCTTTTAAAAAATAGATTCTCTGTGAATTCCAAAGACCAATATTTCTTTTAAACCACCGTCTAAGATTGCTATTAATTGTTACCTCTGGAGAATCAAATGCCCCAAATTGTAAATTATTATTTGAATTAATGGCTATCATTTGCTAATAAGTTCTATATATTTCATAGCTTATCTGTAAAATTAGTTTAAATATCTTAAGGTGTTTATAAGCATTGACAGCTTTTCAACACCTCCTTAAATACTATTGGATGATAAAAAAGAGCTAAAATTAATATTAGTTGCGGCAAGAAGCCATCTCTCTAGAGGGGATTTAAGGTCTCTAGTTGATTATTTAGAGAGCGATAATTGCGAATTTAAGATATCGTTACAAATTTCAGATCCAACGGAACAACCAGAACTTTTAGAATTACATAGATTAGTTGCTATTCCGGCTTTAATAAAAATTTCTCCAAATCCAAAACAAATATTTGCTGGTAGTAACATTTTTTCACAACTTCAAACTTGGCTCCCAAGATGGAAACAAGAAGGTTTAATCAAAAATCTTGGAATAAATATTCAAGCATCCAAAATAGATAGTATTAGGACGCAAAAAGAAATCCTTTTAGAAGATGAATTACTTGTTTTACGCCAGGAGAATGAAACCTTGACAAAAAGGATAGAGTCTCAAGAAAGATTACTTAGAATGGTTGCTCATGAACTTAGAACACCGCTTACAGCAGCAACTTTAGCAGTCCAAAGCCAAAAACTTGGTCAAATAAATTTAAAGAAATTACAAGAAGTCATAAAAAGAAGACTTGAAGAAATTGAACTTTTATCTCAAGATCTTTTAGAGGTAGGGACGACAAGATGGGAAGCTCTTTTCAATCCTCAAAAAATAGATTTGGGTAATATTTCAGCGGAAGCAATTCTCGAATTAGAAAAGTTTTGGAGACTAAGAAAAATAGTAATTGATACAGATATTCCTTCTGATCTACCAAGTGTTTATGCTGACCAAAGGAGGATGAGACAAGTTTTTTTAAATTTAATTGAAAATGCATTAAAATTTTCTGTTGACTCAGGATCAATAAAAATAACAATGATCCATAAAACTAATCAATGGGTTGAAGTCACAATTTGTGACAAAGGTCCAGGTATACCAAAAAATGAACAAGAAAGAATATTTCTAGATAAAGTAAGGCTGCCACAAACTTCTGAAGGGACTTCAGGTTTTGGTATTGGACTATCAGTATGCAGAAGAATTGTGGAAGTCCATGGAGGCAGAATATGGGTGGTATCTGAACTTAGCAAGGGTTCATGTTTCCATTTCACAGTACCTGTGTGGCAAGGTCAAAATAAAGCTCAACAAGACTTGACGAAAGGCTAGCTTTACTCTTAATTTTTTAATAGGTAATATTTTAATGACCTTGGCCCCATCGTCTAGAGGCCTAGGACACCTCCCTTTCACGGAGGCGACAGGGGTTCGAATCCCCTTGGGGCTATCAATTTAATATTTAACGAGTTTAGCTTGTCTCTCAACAGCTATCAAGTTATCGCTGAGGTCTCTTTTTAATCTTTTTTCTATCATTCGTATAGGCATCCACTGACATCCTTTGACAGTTAGATCATAAATTAAAGAGTTTTTACCTGAATTTGCTATTGATTGTATTTTCCAGTAACCCTCAAATTTTCTAAAGTCACCTTTTATTAAATTAAATTTTATTAGCCCATTATCTTTTTCTTCATACAAATCCAATAATACTTCTGCTGAAAATTTTAAACCTAAAAAATCTTGTGAGCCAACTTGTCTTACATGAAGATTAGTTTCTTTTCTAAAAATTTTCTTGCTTGACAAAAGATTGGGAATAAAAAGATTTAAGCGATCATAATCTGTTAGTACTGACCAGAGTGAATCAAAAGAGGCTGTTGTAGTTAATTGAGCGGCGAGTCTTCTAGCTCCATCAGATAACTTTTCCATAGTTTGCTCTATGGTCTTAAAATCATTAATTTGACCTTGATTTATTGATTCTTCAGAAAGCTTCATTAACAAATCTCTTTTGTAAGAAAATTATTATTAGGTAACTATACTCATAAAATTAATTAAATTTGTTAAAAAAAACTAATTTTATTAATTTATTACGATCTCAAAACGTAACCATTTATGTAAATTAAATACATTTTTGTGTACAACTTGATATCGTCTTATAAAAGTAATTTACAAAATGGCTTACTCGGAAGCAAGAGTTATCGCAGGTGGACTGGCTCACATACCAATATTAATAGGCATTTTTTGGTTTATTAACAGCTATTTTAATAAGAGAAGGAATAATTTTGAAAAAGCCAACAATCCTACTAAAGCGAAACCAATCGCAAAACCGAAAATAAAAGTAGCAGAAAAACCTCCGATTAAGAAAGTTGAAAATAAAGTTTCTGATGTTAAAAACGCCGAAAATAAAGTTTCTGATGTTAAAAACGCTGAAAATAAAGTTTCTGATGTTAAAAACGCTGAAAATAAAGTTTCTGATGTTAAAAACGCTGAAAATAAAGTTTCTGATGTTAAACCCAAATCAAATTCTACCGCCTCATTAAGTTCAGAAATAGAAACAGTACCTCCAAAGAGTAAAGAAAGCACTAAAATTGATCAAAAGACTTTAAATAAAATGAAACACGCAGATGTTCCAGTAAATACTTATAGACCAAAGACACCCTTCACAGGAACTGTTACAGAAAACTACAGTCTTCTAAAAGAGGGAGCTATCGGAAGAGTAAATCACATTACATTTGATTTATCTGGCGGTGATCCATTTTTAAATTATGTTGAAGGGCAAAGTATTGGAATTATGGCTGACGGGGAAGATGCTAATGGAAAGCCTCATAAATTAAGACTATATTCTATAGCGAGTACAAGACATGGGGATAATTTTGAAGGTAATACAGTGTCTCTTTGCGTTAGGCAACTGCAATACGAAAAAGATGGGCAGACCATTAATGGAGTCTGCTCAACATACCTATGCGATATAAAACCGGGTGATAAAGTTAAGATTACCGGTCCAGTTGGTAAAGAGATGCTTCTCCCCGAAGACGAAGAAGCAAACATTGTCATGCTTGCTACAGGTACAGGAATAGCCCCTATGAGAGCTTATTTAAGAAGAATGTTTGAACCTTCTGAGAGAGAGAAAAATAATTGGAATTTCAAGGGAAAAGCTTGGCTTTTTATGGGAGCACCTAAATCAGCAAACCTACTATACGAAGAAGATTTACAAAGGTATTTAACCAATTATCCAGATAATTTTAAATATACAAAAGCCATAAGTCGTGAGCAACAAAATTCTAAAGGTGGAAGAATGTATATCCAAGACAGAGTAACCGAATCTGCTAATGAACTTTTTAATATGATTGAAGATGAAAAAACTCATATTTATCTTTGCGGATTAAAAGGAATGGAACCTGGAATCGATGAAGCCATGTCAAAAGCTGCACAAGAGAAAGGCCTTAATTGGGCAGAATTAAGACCACAGCTTAGGAAGGCGGGTAGATGGCATGTTGAAACATACTAACTCTTAACTTTTTAATTTTTGATTTAGACACAATACATAGCATTCGCAAAAAAAATAGATGATTGTACATAAATAAGATCAGCGTAAATATGCAAACTTCCATAAGCAACCCATTAAGGCTTGGTTTGCGCCAAGAAAGAGTCATTCCACCCCAATGTTTAATAATTTTTGGAGCTAGCGGAGATCTTACTCACAGGAAACTTATACCAGCTTTGTTTGAACTTTTTCTTCAAAGAAGAATTCCAAGTGAATTTGCAATTATTGGATGCGCGAGAAGACCATGGAGTGACCAAGAATTTAAAGATAAAATGAGCATAAAACTTGCTAAAAAAATCTCTAAAAATGAAAATGAATGGAAGCAGTTTTTAAAATATTTATTTTATGAACCTGTAGATCTGCAACAAGAATTACATGTAGAGAGGCTAGCTAAAAGATTAATTAATATTGATAAGCTACAAGCTACTCATGGAAATAAAACATTCTATCTATCTGTATCACCAAATTTTTATGGAAGTGGATGCAAAGCTTTAAAAAAAGCTGGTTTATTGGAAGATCCAGCAAAAAGTAGGGTTGTAATAGAAAAACCTTTTGGCAGAGATTATTCTAGTGCTAAAAAGCTAAATAGAATCGTACAAAGTTGTGCTGATGAAAGCCAAATTTATAGAATTGACCATTATTTAGGAAAAGAAACTGTTCAAAATATTCTTGTACTAAGATTTGCTAATACAATATTTGAACCAATTTGGAATAGAAATTATATTTCTAATATACAAATAACATCTTCAGAAACCGTGGGAGTTGAGGATAGAGCTGGTTATTACGAAACCTCAGGAGCTCTTAGAGATATGCTTCAAAATCATTTGACGCAAATGCTTGCTGTTATTTCTATGGAACCTCCTGGTAGATTTGATCCTGAAGCTATTAGGGATGAAAAAGCTAAAGTTCTTCAGGCAACCAAACTTGCTGACGAAGAGGAACCTTGGCGATGTTGTATAAGAGGACAATATCAGAAGGGAGGTAATGATGTTAATCCTTTAAGAGGATATCGCGAGGAGCCAGGAGTTGATCCCAATAGCACAACAGAAACGTATATCGCTACCAAAGTATTTATAGATAACTGGAGATGGCAAGGAGTCCCTTTTTATTTAAGAACAGGCAAGAGGTTACCTAAAAGATTAGGTGAAATTGCTTTAACTTTTAAAGATGTACCTGTACATTTATTTGAATCAACAATAATAAATCCAGCTCCAAATCAATTAATCATACGAATTCAACCAAATGAAGGGGCAACATTTAAATTTGAAGTAAAATCTCCAGGCTCTGGAATGAGATCAAGGCCAGTTGAAATGGAATTTTCTTATGATGAATCTTTTGGTGAACCCTCGGATGAAGGTTACGTAAGATTATTAGCAGATTCGATGTTGGGCGATCCTACTTTATTCACTAGAAGTGACGAAGTTGAAGCTGCCTGGAAATTATATACCCCTCTTATTGAATTAATGGAAAACGCTCCCTGGAAACTTCCTATTCATAAATATGAATCCAAAACATGGGGGCCCTCAGAATCTGACCAATTACTCTCCAAAGATAATATTTTTTGGCGTAGACCCTGATTCATATGAAACCTCAACTAACTCTCCAAACCCCATTAGAACTTCCCTCAGAAGAAATATCTAATTATTTAAATAAATTATGGATCTCTGAAGGAGAAGATAATGCAGGTGCAAATACTTTTTCATTAATTGTTTGGCAACCAGCTTGGCTTGAGCAAAGATTAGTTAAAAGCAATTTAATAAATGGACCAATAACTGGAAATTTAAGCGAGGAGGTCATAATTGCAGCTAAAAATTTAATATTAAAAAATGGATTGCCTTTGGCAACATCTTTATACAGCAAAGATTTATTTGATTTAATTAAAGTTAATGTACGAGATGATTCCTCAGAAGATCTTCGAGGGCAATTTTTTGAGGCATCAATTAGTACTCTTAATCCAAGAAGATTGATAACTCTCGCACCAACATTCTCTGATAATTCTGATATTAAAACTTTCGTATCAGCTTATTGCCCACTTAATGAAGAAAATAAAGATCAGACTATTTGCGGTGATCTTGTTGTAGTTAGAGGTGGTGCAAATTCTATACTAAAGAGAGGTTTAGAAATCGTCGATGAATTAGTCATCCAGGAACTCCCTTCATGGCTTTGGTGGAATAGTAGCCTAGATGACTCTCCCAAAATATTTGACTATTTTACCAAGAATGGCAAAAGATTAATCATTGACACTGCTAACGGTTCATTAAAAAGATGTATTAATATCCTTGAGAATGCATTGATAAATAAAAAATCTATTAATGATTTAAATTGGTTGAGACTTAAAAGCTGGAGAGAATCTCTCGCTATGATATTTGATCCCCCTTTTCGAAGAACTTTACTGGATCACATCTCACAAGTTGATGTAGATATTGAGGGCGATCATATTATTCAAGCTTTATTCTTAATATCTTGGATTAGCGCAAAATTAGGTTGGAATTTCCTTGACACATCTTATAAAGATGATTCACTTATCGTAAGATTTAAAAGTAATAATGGAGAAAAGATTTTAACGTCTATTAATCCATTACCGGTTGGCAATCCAAGTATCCATTCAGGTCAAGTTATCGGTTTAAGGTTGATATCCAAAGTAAGTAAGGATCCAAAAAAAAATACATGCATTATTCTTGGTTCAGAATCGGCTGAGTGCATGAGATTGGAGGCTGGAGGGATGGCAGATATGCATTTGATTGAGGAAGTCGTTCCAAGTTCATTTTTATCATCAGAAGCAGATGTAAGTAAATTATTAGCTAGCAGTAGAGGTAGTACAAGTCCTTTGTTTGAAGAAACTATAAAAATAGCCTCAATAATTTATAAAAGTATTAATTACCAATAACATGTCATGTATTATATCTGCTCCATCAACAGATGCAGGAAAGACAACATTATCATTACTAATTTCTTGTTGGGCTTATAAAAAAGGCTTAAAATTACAAACATTTAAAGTTGGGCCTGATTATCTTGATCAAGAACAACTAAGTTCAATTGGTCATCCGATATGTCGTAATTTAGATATATTTTTAAGTGGAGAAGAATGGGTTAAAAATTCATTTAATGAACAATCCAATAAATATGATCTAGTCCTAATTGAGGGGGCAATGGGATTATTTGATGGATTAGGTTCAACACATTATTCAAGTACTGCAAATGTTGCAAAAATTTTATCTCTTCCAATAGTACTAATTGTAAATGCTAAAGGTCAAGTTGGTTCATTACTTGCCATTTTCAAAGGTTTTCAAGAATTAGATAATAAGATAAACATAAAAGGAATAGTTTTCAATAATGTTAACTCTAATAGACATAAAGATTTAATCAAAGAAGTTTTCAAAAACCAACCTATACAAATTCTTGGATTTCTCCCATTTGATGAAAATATTAATTTGAGTAGAAGTAATCTTGGTTTAATTTCACCTCTAGAATTAAAAACAAAAATCAATGTTGAATATTTTGCTAAGTTTGCAGAAAAACATTTAGATTTTTCAAGTTTTTTAAATCTGCTTAAACCTATTAAGAAAAAAAATAATATAAAGAAACCTTTTGATTTAAAACATTTTTCTAATATTAAACCAATAGCAATTGCAGAGGATAAGATTTTTCATTTCCAATATCCAGAAACTAAAGAATATTTAAATGCGATTGGAATTCCCCTACTTTCATGGAATATATATGATGATCAAGAGATTCCTAAAGAAGCACAATCTCTAATAATTCCTGGAGGATTTCCCGAAAGATACGCTCAACAAATTAGTAATTCAAAAAGGAGTTTAAAATCTTTGAGGGAATTTTATAAAAAAAATTTTATTTACGCAGAGTGCGGAGGAATGATGATATTGGGAGATTCCATAGTAGATGAGAATGGCTACTCTCATGATATGGCGGGGATTCTGCCCTTTAAAGCAAGGAAAGGTCGTTTATCTGTAGGATATAGATACATAAAAGGGGAAAAAGATTCAGTAATTATAAAAAAAAATCAACAAATCAAAGGTCATGAATTTCATTATTGGCAAATAGAACCTCACCTTAATAACAAATATTTGAGTTCCTTCTTTTCCGCTCCATGGAAGATTAAATCATGGGGAACAACATATAAAAAAGAAGGATGGTCAAATCACAATTTGCATGCTAGCTGGATCCATTTACATTTACCAAGTAATAAAGAAGCTTTAAAAAATTTGCTAACTAATCATCAAAAAAGCAATTCTAATTAAAAATATACCGATAGATATTTAAAGGGGAACCGATAAAAACAATGCCTGGCAGGGAAATCAAAGGTCCTAACATACTGCCTACAATAACTTCTAATTTTGAATGACCTAATGTTTCCTTTAAATTTAAAGTCGATTTTTCATCAAAACTTTTTGATAATTTATTTATCTCCTTAGCATTTAATCCAGCAGATCTTCTCACGCCACTAGCGTCATACATAACTATTAATGAAATACCTACAGCCAGAGCAAATATTGGATCATCAAAACCTGAATCAAGACCCAATCCAGCTGTTAAAGAAGTAATTAAAGCAGAATGACTTGAAGGCATACCTCCTGTTTCAAAAATGATACCGATTCTAAGTTCACCTTCAGAAAAAAAGTTAAAAACTATCTTTAAAACCTGGGCTGTGAGACAGGAGATCAAACTCCAAAAGAGTAGTTTATTATTAATTAATTCAAATAATTCTGTCATTTTAACTCAATATTTATCTATCTCTATTTGTAATATAGTCTGCAAGTGATATTAGGTAATTTGCATTTTCCCCCCACGGGATAATAGCTTCTTTTGCTTTTTTAACCAAGTTAAGAGCTCTTTTCTTTGATTCCTCTAGACCAAGTAATTTAGGATAAGTAGTCTTATCTGCCAAAAGATCTTTACCAGCAGTTTTACCTAACGTCTCACTACTTGCAGTAACGTCAAGAATATCATCAATAATTTGAAAAGCCAGGCCAATCCCTTCAGCATAACTAGTTAAGGCTGCAAGTAATCTTTCATCAGCACCTGCAATCATTGCGCCAGTTCTTACGCATGCTTTTAGTAATGCTCCTGTTTTATGTAAATGTATGTACTCAAGGGTTTCCAAATCTACCTTTTTACCTTCACATTCAAGATCAACAACCTGACCTCCCACCAATCCAGGAGCACCTGCTACTAAGGATAATTCACCAACAACATTTAATAATCTTACAGAATCAACATCTGGACTCCTTAAGGAAACCATTTCAAAAGCTCTTGTTAAAAGTGCATCCCCAGCAAGAATAGCGACAGCGTCTCCATAAACCTTATGATTTGTAGGCCTTCCTCTCCTTAAATCATCATTATCCATCGCAGGTAAATCATCATGTATTAATGACATTGTGTGAATCATTTCAATAGCAACCGCAGTTGGAACAGCGAGTTTAGGATCTCCTCCTGCCAAGGAACAAGATGCTAAGCATAAAATTGGTCGTATCCTCTTGCCCCCTGCCAACAATGAATATCTCATAGATTCTCTTAGGATTTCTGGCTTTTCAGGAGATAAAGAAGAATCAAGAGCTTCTTCAACAACCTTTTTTGTTTCTTTTAGATATTCTTCAAAATCAAAATTTTGGGTATTAATTTGGGCCATTATCTAAAAATCAAATTTTAAAACTTAAAGTTTGTTTCATGGTAAAAGATCGTCCAAAGTTGAAATGAGTCCACAACGTTTCTGCCAACTAAAAATAGTGTTAACTAATAACATCGTAACTGTCATCGGACCAACCCCACCAGGAACTGGTGTGAAGGCAAATACTTTAGAAATTACATCCTCCATTATTACATCTCCACACAGTTGAGTCATATTATTAGTAGAACTTTTTAATCTATGGATGCCAACATCTATTATTACCGCACCTTCCTTTACAAAACTTGAATCGATAAATTTAGGCTTCCCGGCTGCTACTACTAAGATATCTGCTTGTAAACAAATATCTTTAAGGTTTTTTGTTTTAGAGTGAGCAATTGTTACTGTTGCATTCAGATTAAGCATCATATTAGATATTGGTTTACCAACAAGAAGACTCCTTCCAACTACAACAACTCGCTTACCTTCAATTTTTATATTTTTAGAATTTAAAAGATTAATTATTCCTGCAGGAGTGCATGATCTTAAACCTGGTTCGCATTTTATCAATTTGCCGATATTTGTTTCATGAAGGCCATCAACATCTTTTGAAGGATTAATTTGACTGATTAATTTTTGTGCATTCAACTCTTTAGGTAAAGGTAATTGAAGTAAAATCCCATCTAAATCATTATCCTCATTTAATTGATGAATTAAATCTTCTATTTTTTGATTAGAAACCTTTTCTTCTAGATGATAAACCAAACTTTTTATTCCTATTTTGGCACATGCTCTCTCTTTATTAGCGACATATACACCACTTGCTGGATCATCTCCTATTCTTATAACAGCTAAACTTGGAGGTCTTTTTGCACTTAAAAGACCTTCAGAAACAGTCTTACTTAACCTTTCCTGAATTTCTAAAGAGCAATGTTTACCATCTAATTTTATTGACATAAAAAAAAACTTCTCCTTTTTTTACATAACATGCTTATAATCTTAAGACAAAGAAAAAGTTTTACTTATATTCTGTGCAAAACCTTACAAGGCTAACTAAGAAAATTAATAATTTATGGATTAAAAGCCAAGCTCCTACTCAGAAACTGACAAATATCAAGAAAATTGATGGCTTTATAATTTTATTTATTTGTGTAATCATTTCTATTATTACTTCATATGAATTAGACACTCAGCCAATACAGAACTTTCCTTTTATAATCTCAGTAACCATAAACTTTCTTGAGATCATTATATGCTCAGGAGTTCTTGTATATATTTCAAAAAAAGAAAACCCCGCAATAAATTCAAGGCAAATTTTTTTATTAATTGGTCTTTTACTTATTGTACAGATTCTAAAAGTTAATTTTAAAACAATAAGTCCCTTATCAATAATTGTCACTCCTACATTGATAATTGCACAGGGGATGAGCACAATTACAGCATTATCTTGGGTTTCAATCGCTTTAATTAACTGGCCAAATTCTGGATATGGAATGAATGAATATTTATTACTCATAACATTTATTTCATCATGCATAGTTGCTATTCTCGGTGGAAAGATCAGGAGTAGAGCACAATTATTACAAGTATCAATATTCGTGCCTCTAGGAGCATTTATCGGTCAATATTTACTTTTAGGAATTAATAATAGTGATTTATACAATTTAAATATCCAAAATTTAATCTCAAATCAAGGAAATATTGTCTCAGATTCTTTTTTATTAGCAACACTTATGCTATTGGCTATAATTTTCATGCCAATTCTTGAATCAATATTTGGATTAGTAACAAAAGCCAGGTTACTTGAGCTAGCAGATCAAGAGAAACCACTATTAAGAAGACTCTCAATAGAGGCCCCTGGAACATTTGAACACACTTTACTCCTTTGTGGGCTAGCAGAAGAAGCCACAAGAATGATCGGTGGTAATGTTGATCTTGTAAGAGCTGGAGCGTTATATCATGATATTGGGAAGTTACATGCCCCAAATTGGTTTATTGAGAATCAAAATGGCAATAAAAATCCGCATGATGAACTAGATAATCCATTAGAGAGCGCAAAAATCTTACAAGATCATGTCGATAAAGGGATACAGATTGCCAGAAGATATAGACTTCCAAATCCCGTTACAAACTTTATTCCAGAACATCAAGGCACATTAAAAATGGGATACTTTTTATTTAAAGCTAAAGAGAAAGATAAAAATATTTCGGAAAACAATTTTAAATATAAAGGACCAATCCCTCAATCAAAAGAGACAGCTATCCTAATGCTAGCTGATGGATGTGAAGCAGCTCTAAGAGCAATGGATATAAATGCTTCAGACAAAGAAGCTTTAAAAATCATCTCAAAAATAATAAACTCCAGGATACAAGATGGTCAGCTTTTAGATAGTAATTTTTCAAGGGGAGAAATTTATCTTATTAAAATATCTTTTTTAAAAGTATGGAAAAGAGTAAGGCATAGAAGGATTCAATACCCTACTGCAAAAAATAATAATTACTCTTAATTTTATAATCTAATACTTTTCTTATGATTTGGTAAACACCAATATAATAAGGCCAAAACGCTGAAAATTGAAGTTATTAGAGTTAAACCTCCTAGTCCGGAATAGTCTTGTAAATTTATTAACCTTACTATTGAGTAAGGCAAAGCTCCTGAAATAACCATTGATAGTGAAATTAAAGTTAGAGTTACACCCCATTTTCTCTCTGCTAACAAAGCTGAAGATGAAACAATCCCCACTATTGCAGCAGGCCATCCTAAGCTAATTGCCAAAGTCATATTTGCAACCTTTAAAGGGGGACCATTACTTATTACTAAAGCGATGACGGGTAAAGCAACTATATTGGAAATCAAACCAATCCAAGAGAGTGTCCAATAACCAATAATCCTATCTCTCATTAAATTCCTGGATTTTGATTAAATCTACAATAACACTTGATCAAATCAAAGAATGATTAAATATTTAAAATAAAATTTTACTCTCCTTAGTTAGATAATAAATTTTTAGATTTATTTAAATCGTCATATTGTGGATGAATAGAATTCTTTTTCTCTGAAAAAATAAGTCTATTAAGAGCATTAACATAAGCATTCGCAGCCGCGACAACCACATCTGTATCAGCAGAGTGACCAGAATATATCCTTCCATTATTACGAATTCTTATTGTTACTTCTCCAAGAGCATCAATCCCCTCAGTAACTGATTTAACGGAAAACTCTATTAGTTCATTAGGAACCTTAGCAAGTGTATTCAAAGCTTCGCAAACAGCATCTACTGGTCCGGTTCCTAAAGCAACTACAGTATTCTCAATAAGTTCTTCAGTATCAAACAAAGTAATAGTAGCTGTAGGTTTGGATTCATTACCACAACTTACCTGGACAAGTTTGAGTTGAAATTTAGATTCTGGCAATTGTACTTGTTCACTAACTATTGCCTCTAAATCTCTATCAGTTATTTCTCTTTTCCTATCAGCTAAATCTTTGAATCTTGCGAATGCATCATTAAGATCTTCTCTACTTAGATCGTATCCCATTTCTTCTAATCTTGCTCTAACAGCACTTCTTCCACTGAGTTTACCAAGGGAAATCTTATTTTCACTCAATCCAACAGTTTTGGCATCAATAATTTCATAAGTCAATCGATTCTTTAAAACACCATCTTGATGAATTCCTGATTCATGTGCAAAAGCATTCGCACCTACAATAGCTTTATTAGGTTGAACATTCATTCCCGTTAAATTGGAAACTAGCCTTGAAGTTTTAGTAATTTCCTCTGTTCTAATAGCTGTTAAAGGCGTAGGACAATCTTCATTTCTATCAAAAAATTTATTATAAAATCTTTTTCTTACATGTAGTGCCATTACTAATTCTTCCAAAGATGCATTGCCAGCTCTTTCTCCAATACCATTCACTGTACATTCAAGTTGTCTTGCTCCATTTTTTACAGCCTCTAAAAAATTTGCTACGGCAAGGCCTAAATCATTATGACCATGAACAGATAGGATTGCTTCATCAATATTTGGGACATGATAATTGATATCAGAGATTAATTTTCCAAATTCGCTCGGAGTTGAGAATCCAACGGTATCAGGGATATTAATAGTGGTTGCTCCTGCAGAGATTGCCGCCTGAATTACTTCATAAAGAAATTCCGGATCGCTTCTTGAGGCATCTTCACAAGAGAATTCCACATCCTCTACAAATGATTTAGCATAGTTAACCATTTCAGGGACAATCGAAAGAACATCTTTTCTAGATTTTTTTAATTTATGCTCTAAGTGAATATCACTGGTTGCTATAAATGTATGAATCCTTTTCTTAGGAGCTGGGATTAAGGCCTCATAGCAAGCTTTTATATCATGCCTCGAAGCCCTTGCTAATCCACAAATGGTGGGACCATTTTCTCCAGTTACCACTTCAGCTATTTTATTAACCGCTTTAAAATCACCTGGACTTGCGAAAGGAAAACCAGCTTCAATAACATCTACCCCTAATCTTGCTAATTGATGAGCGATAGCAAGTTTTTCTTCAAGATTTAAACTAGCCCCTGGAGATTGTTCTCCATCTCTAAGAGTAGTATCAAAGATCAATATTCTTCCAGGATCTTTAGACATTAGTTTAAAATCTCTAAAGATATCATAATTGAATTAAAAAAAAATTACTAGAACTTGCTTAGAAAGCAGATAAAAAATGAAATAACAATTTATCAATAACAAATATTAGTTAATTTATTTTTATTAAAAATCATTTATTCGCTTAACTAAAGTATTCTAAAAAAATTAATTAATAATGCTACTGAGACAATTTCAGAGCCTTTGATAATCTTTTTGATATTTTTACATGAAGGATAATCTCACTAACAATAAAAATCTAGGAAGCTTAGCATTTATTCTTCATGCACATCTTCCATACGTAAGAAAAAACGAAAAGAATTCTTTAGAGGAGGATTGGTTTTTTCAAGCAGTATTAGAGTGCTATATTCCTTTGATTAAGGTATTGGAAGAATCCATAAAATTAGAACCTGACAATACAAAATTAACTATAAGTTTATCTCCTACCTTAATCTCACTATTTCAGAGTTCAGAGCTTCAAGGCAAATTCCCTGAATGGATAAATACAAGAATCAAGTTATTAAATGAATTGCCAGAGGAACAAAAAAATGCCGCTCAATTTCTTTTAAAAAACTTGACAGATCAATTAATCTATTGGGAAAAGTGTTCAGGTGAAATACTAAACAGATTTAAACATTTATTAGATAGTGGCTGTTTAGATATTATTACTTGTGCTGCGACTCATGGCTATCTACCAATACTGAGAGAAAACCCAGAAACTGTTGTAGGTCAAATCAAGACTGCTGTAAGACATCACCAAAAAACTTTTAACGTTAAACCTTTAGGCATATGGTTACCAGAATGTGCTTATTATGAAAATCTTGACAAAATCCTCTCCAAATGTGGAATTAGATATGCTGTTTTAGATGGACATGGGATTTTAAATTCCAAGCCTAGACCAAGATATGGAGTATATGCTCCAATTTGTTCTAAAAATGGTGTTGCATTTTTTGGGAGAGATAGCCAATCAACTTTACCTGTATGGTCAGCAAAAGATGGATTCCCTAGTGATCCATTGTATAGGGAATATCATAAAGATTTAGGATGGGAGTTGCCCTTAAATAAATTAAAAGATAATGGTATTAAAAGTGTAAGACCTCTAGGATTGAAATTTTATAGGATAACTAATAATTCAACACCATTAGGTGAAAAAGAATTTTATAAAGAAAATTTAGCTGAAAAAAAAGCTGAAGAACACTCAGAAATTTATCTTTCCAGAAGATCTGAACAATTAAAAAGGTTAAGATTAGATTACAAATTCAATCCGATACTAATTGCTCCTTTTGATGCAGAATTATTTGGTCATTGGTGGTATGAAGGACCAATATTCTTAAAAAATATTTTTAAAAATTCAAAAAAACATTTAATTGAATTAACTCACCTTAGAGAGATTTTGTCCTTATCTCCCCAAATTCAAGTTTGCGAACCTTCACCATCTAGTTGGGGACAAGGCGGTTTTCATAATTATTGGATAAATGATACAAATGCTTGGGTTGTCGCAGAAATTACAAAAGCAGGATCAACTTTTATTAAAGTAAATTCTAGAAATATTGAGGATGAATTATCGAAAAGAATTTTAATGCAAGCCGCTAGAGAACTGCTTCTTTCAGAATCATCAGATTGGAGTTTTATATTACGTGCAGGAACCACAACTGAATTAGCAAAAGAGAGAATTGAAAGGCATCTTTCTAGATTTTGGAAATTAATTAAAAGTTTAAATAAAAATGAATCAATAGATTTAACTTATTTAGAGACTATTGAAAAGGAAGATAAAATCTTCCCAAACATTAACCTTACAGATTGGTTTAAAAATATTTAGTTAATTTTTAACATTCCAAGTTTTATATTTAATGGAGATTTAACAAACATTTTTGTCATTACATAAATAAGCTTCGGTAATGGAAGAGTATTTGTCAAAAAGCCTGCCCATTCATTTGTAGACAACTGGAAAAAATTCAAGAAGAAGCTCCTTAGCATTTTTTCATCAAAACTCATCAGCCTTTTTAATCCATATTGGTATAGCTTATGTCTTTGAATAAGTTCATTAGGCCATAATATTTTCCATCCTTTTTGAGCTAATTGCACTGAAGTTAAAGAAGGGTCCTTCAAAAAGATACTTAACTGTTTAGCAAGCATTGGTGCTCTTCTCAAAAGAGAACCTACCATATATCCAGAAGCGGGATGGACCATGCTTGCAGCTCCTCCGAAAGCCAATATTGGCTGAGTCCTTAAAGGTAGTGGCATATTCATAGGAAAAAGACAATTCTCTTCATGAATAATAGTTTCGATAGTAATCCCTCTTTTTTTCAATCTATTAATTAATCTATTTTTTAAATAATCAAAGGAGAGTGCAGGGAAACTTGCTAACGAAGTCTCTTCTACAAAAAAAACATCATTCCCAAGATCCATGGCATATAAGAATGAAGGTGATTCAGATAATTCTTTCTTACTTAAATGATTTGAACGATAATCCATTAAGACAAATTGATCCTTATGAACTGGTGGAGAGGAAAACTTACCCACAACTCCGTATGCAGCTTGTTGAGCTACTTTCTTAGAAACAGGTCTCTTAATAAACTTACTTTTATGCCCACTAGCATCAATTACTAACCTTGATTTTAATTTCAAACCTGATTCACAAACTACTTGAGAGATTTTATTTATTATGCAAATTTCTATAGCTTTATCATTTACCCAATTAATACCCTTACATTTTTTTAGTAAAGCTTCCTGAAAGGACTCTCTGTCTATTAATCCATAATCATATTTATGATTTGTAGGTAAATTACCTTTTTTATCTAATCCATTGCCAAAAAAACTTACAGTGGATGACCATCGATGAGACAACAGTGACTCCAATCCTAATTCCTCAAGCTCGGAAGCCCAAATACCATAAGTATTACTCCATTTGTCATAAGGAGATTTAGTAGATATACACTGAATATTTAAATCTTGATTTGCTAATTCAGCCGCCAAACATAGAGCTGCTGGACCAGAACCTAAAATTATAATGTCTAGTATTTCTATATTTTTCATAAAAAAGTTACGTCATATATTTTACTTATTTATTGCTTATTATTTATTTCTTCAATTTTTTCATCTTCTAATTGTTCATGAGGGACCAAGACAACTTCTGCTAAATGATCTCCTTCATCAAGTTTCTGAAGTTTCACCCCAGTAGCTGCTCTAGATTGTTGAGAAATCTTATCAGCATTTGTTCTTACTATTACTCCTTTCTCTGTAACAAGAAGAATCTCCTCACCTTTACCAAGGACTTTTAATCCTACAAGAACATCATTCTTAATTCTAAATTTTATAGCTTTCAAACCCATCCCTGCTCTTTTTTGTAATCTAAACTGAGCTACTGGAACTCTCTTACCTAAGCCAAATGAACTAGCAACTAAAACCCATGGTCCCTCTGATAAGTTATTTTCAGAGTCATCATTAGCATCGATGTCCATATCACTGAGAGTAGATAATTGCTCTACAAGTTCAGAGGTTAATACATCCATTGATACTAATTGATCTCCATCCCTCAAATTCATTGATTTCACCCCTCTAGCTGTTCTACCTAGTGGTCTTAATTCGTTTATATCTAGTCTGAAATGAATCGTCATACCTTTGCTTGAACCAATTAAGACACTATCACCTTCACTAGAAGACCTGACCCAAGTAAGGGCATCTCCCTCTTCTAAACTTATAGCTATAAGACCGTTTGAACGTATTTTTGAAAAAGCTGAAAGAGGAGTTCGTTTTATAAAACCACCCTTAGTTAGCATCAATAAATAATAATCATTTTCAAAAGATTCAACAGATAACAATGAAGTAATTTGTTCTTCTCTCGGGATTGGAAGTAATTGTACAGAGGGAGTTCCTTTTGCAGTTCTACTGCTAAGTGGAACTCTATAGGCGGGGAGAGCATAAGCTACACCTCTATCGCTAAAAAGTAATAAAGTATCATGATCATTACAACTTATGAATAACTTAACTTCATCATCTCCTTGATTTTTTGTTCCAGCTTTACCTCTTGAACCTCTACTGGTTGATTCAAATTCACTAACAGGCATTCTTTTCAAATAACCGGTCTTTGTTAACAAAACGACGGATCTTTCATTGGCTATTAAATCGATATCATCTAATCCTGAACCTAAATTTAGTATTTCTGTCTTCCTTGGGGAATCAAATCGTTCTCTTATTTTTTTTAGTTCGTTCAAAATTATCTCAAAAATCTTATCCTTATTATTCAAAATATGCTTATATTCTAAAATTTTTTTTGTAAGTTCATCATGTTCATCTTTGATTTTATCTGCCTCAAGTGCTGTCAATCTACGAAGCTGCATTTGCAAAATAGCATCAGCCTGAATTACAGATAATTCATGATTTAATTGCAACTGCTCTTTAGCAGAAGTGGTATCTTTTGCGCCTCTTATTAAGTTAATAATTTCATCCATACTATTAAGAGCCATTAACAAACCTTGAATAATATGATCCCTTTCTTCAGCTTTTCTCAGTAAGAAAGTAGTTCTTCTTCGTATCGTTTCAATCCTGAAATCTAAAAACACCTCTAACATTCTTTTAAGTGAAAGTGTTGTAGGCTCTCCATTAACAAGCGCTAATATATTTGCACTAAAATTGTTTTGTAGAGGAGTTAATTTAAATAAATTATTTAAAACAACTTGTGGATAAGAATCTCTTTTTAACTCAATAACAATTCTCATTCCGTCTCTATCACTCTCGTCCCTTATGTCTGATATTCCCTCTAATTTTTTATCATTTACTAAATCTGCAATTCTTTCAATTAAAGCTGCTTTATTTGTTTGAAAAGGTAATTCGGTAATAATTACAGCATCTCTTTCAGGTCTTCCTGGAAACTTTAGTTGTTGAACTTCAGCAACACCTCTCATAGTTATTGATCCCTTTCCAGAAATATATGTTTCTCTGATACCTTCTTTTCCTAATATTTGACCACCTGTAGGAAAATCTGGTCCTTTGATGAATTCAAACAAATCTTTTTCTTGCATTTCAGGATCTTTGATTAGACCTTCTAAACCATCGATTAATTCGCCTAAATTATGAGGAGGTATATTAGTGGCCATACCGACAGCTATTCCAGAGGAGCCATTTAGAAGAAGTTGTGGAATTCTGGCTGGCAAAACAGTTGGTTCTTGTTGTGAGCCATCAAAGTTATCAGAGAAGTCAACAGTTTCTGATTCAATATCTTCAAGCAATCCTTCATCTGTTAAAGCTTTCAATCGCGATTCTGTATATCGCATTGCTGCAGGAGGATCATTATCTACTGAACCAAAATTCCCATGGCCATCTATTAGAGGCATTCTCATAGAGAAATCTTGTGCCATCCTTACGAGAGCATCATATACAGCAGTATCTCCATGTGGATGATATTTACCAAGGACTTCACCAACGACTCTTGCACATTTCCGGTAAGGCCTACCACTTGTCAAGCCTAGTTCATACATGGCATAAAGTATTCTTCTATGAACAGGTTTAAGTCCATCTCTCGCATCTGGCAGCGCTCTACCAACAATGACACTCATCGCATATTCAAGATAGGAGCGTGACATTTCGTTTCTTAGATCAGTTTGGATAATGCGATTATTATCATCATTCAAGTCATTATCTCCGGTGTCTTTATTATCAGCCATATAAAAAATCCTTTATCCAATAATAGTGGTTTTAATCAATAATGAATAAAAAAAATTTTGTTAAAAATTGTCAAATACTCACATAAGAAATTCAAATAATAAATAATTCTTTTTTTTCTTGAACAAATATTGGCTTTATACACCTTTAGTTGTTAATTTAATCGAAATATATTATTAAAAAATTGAATATTAAACTTGGTTTAAACAAAATCGTCCGTAGAGCTTACGGGATAGATGAAATAGCCTTAGTCCCAGGAGAAAAAACATTGGATTATGAACTAACCAATGCATCTTGGACTATAGGGAATTTTGAGAGAGAAATCCCAATTATTGCAAGTGCAATGGACAGCGTAGTTGACGTTAAGACATCTATTGAGCTTTCTAATATGGGAGCATTAGGAGTATTAAATATGGAGGGGATACAAACAAGGTATGAAGATCCTGAGAGCGTTCTAAGTCAAATATCTTCGGTAGGAAAATCTGAATTTGTTCCCTTAATGCAAAAGATTTACAGTGAACCCGTAAAAATAGAGCTAATAAAAAAAAGAGTAAGCGAAATAAAAGAAAAGGGCGGAATCGCGGCATTAAGTGGCACACCTCAAGCAGCAATCAAATTTAGAGAAACATTGAGAGATTCAGATCTAGATTTATTTTTTTTGCAGGGTACTGTTGTATCGACTCAACATGTAGGAGCCAATGGACAAGAATCATTAGATATAGAGGATCTATGTAAATCTCTCGATATTCCGATTATTGCAGGTAATTGTGTAACATATGAAGTCGCTAAACTGCTAATGAAGGCAGGAGTTGCGGGCTTAATGGTAGGTATCGGTCCTGGCGCCGCATGTACTTCAAGGGGAGTATTGGGTATAGGAGTGCCCCAAGCCACCGCTATTTCGGATTGTAGTTCAGCAAGAGATGATTACTTTAATGAAAGCGGAAAATATATTCCTATAATTGGTGATGGAGGTATAGTGACAGGTGGAGATATTTGCAAATGCATCGCTTGCGGAGCTGATGCCGTAATGATTGGATCCCCCATAGCGAGAGCAACAACAGCACCAGGCAATGGATTTCATTGGGGTATGGCCACACCAAGTCAGATCTTACCAAGAGGAACTCGTATAGAAGTTGGTTCCACCGGATCATTAGAGAGAATATTAAAAGGCCCAGCTTTACTTGATGATGGGACGCATAATCTTTATGGAGCGATAAGGACTTCAATGAGTACTCTTGGTGCCAAAAACATTAAAGAAATGCAAAATGTAGAAATTGTTATTGCTCCGGCTCTGTTAACTGAAGGAAAAGTTTATCAAAAAGCTCAACAACTCGGAATGGGTAAATAAAATAAAGTGTTAGAGAAAGAGAACAAAATACTATTGAGGAGCTATTATTAAAAAATGGGGGAAACCCCATACTCCTCACACACAAATCGCCCGATTTATCGGGCTTTTTTTTAATACAATTTGTTACTTATATTTTCTATATCTGTAATGAAGTCATCACTAAGAAAAATAGACTGCTAAATTTTCTAAAGGAATATATAAATTATGTCATCAGCTCCAGCCGTTACTGACTCTTCATTTGACAAAGAGGTCTTACAAAGTGATCTACCTGTTCTGGTTGATTTTTGGGCTCCTTGGTGTGGACCATGTAGAATGGTTGCCCCAATAGTTGAAGAAATTTCTAAAGACTTTGAAGGGAAAATTAAAGTTTTCAAATTAAATACAGATGAGAATCCCAATGTGGCTAGTCAATATGGAATAAGAAGCATACCTACATT
>CACNWD010000005.1 GCA_902624085.1 uncultured Prochlorococcus sp. | reverse complement strand
CCGTTCTGAATTAATGGGAACTCAGGTTATAACTACTGATACTGGAAGAAGACTTGGAGTTGTAGGAGAAGTGGTGGTAGACATTGATAGGAGAGAGGTTGTTGCTCTTGGTTTAAGAGATAATCCTTTAACAAGGTTTCTACCCGGATTGCCTAAATGGATGCCTCTGGAGAGCATAAAGCAAGTCGGAGATGTAATACTTGTGGACTCTCTCGATTCTTTAAACGACAAATTTACGCCTGAAAGATATAGCAAGGTTATCAATTGCCAAGTCATAACAGAATCAGGTGAACTACTTGGGAGGGTTCTAGGGTTTTCATTTGATATTGAAACTGGAGAACTTATTTCATTAGTAATGGGAGCTATTGGCGTTCCTTTATTAGGAGAAGGTGTTTTAAGTACGTGGGAAATACCTGTGGATGAAATTGTTAGTAGTGGAACGGATAGAATAATAGTCTATGAAGGGGCTGAAGAGAAATTAAATCAATTAAGTAGTGGATTCCTGGAAAAGCTTGGGGTAGGAGGATCTTCTTGGGATAGTAGAGAGTATAGTAAGTATTCATCAAATTTAGTCCCAGTAGAGAATCAACTGATCTCTGGTTCAGAAACAGATAAAGATAATTATCTTTTAGAGGAATCTCAAGAAAATGAATACAACTATGAAGAAAGCTATGAGGATGAAATGGAATATGTTGAAGTTGATAATTCTCAAGATAATACTCAAGGCAAAAAGAGACTTTACTTAGAGAATGATGATTATCTTAATGAAAGCAAAAAAGAGAGAGAATCTAAGGCTAGCGATATGATTAATAATTCAGATCAAACAAATAAAAAAAGAATTAGTTTAAGAAAACCAGCTTCAAAAAGAGCAATTGAACAAGTTCAAGATCCCTTAGATATTGAACCTATCGATACAAAGGAAAAATCATCAATTGAGAATCAAGCTTTAAACCTAAATGATATAGATGACCCTTGGTAAAGATTAATTTGCTATGGTTTCTAAAATTAAATTAGATAATTTTTTTACAGCTCCCTTTTTCCCTCTCGTTTTTAATAAATTAAGTTTTTGTTCTAATAATAAATCCTTTTCATTTAATAAATAAATAGCTTCATCTGAAATCTCTTTTGGGGTAATAATGCCAACTCTTTCTGGAATAATTTGTTTATTTGCTTTTATATTTGGCCAAGCAAAGAATTTATTATTTTTTAAATACCATCTTTTAATTATAAAAGTTTGTATTCTGTTAAGTAACTTAATTCTTCCTATAATTCCAAAAATACCATCCCATGCATTCATAGCATTTAGATGTTGCGTAGGTAAAACAACAATCATAGGAAGATTTATTGCAGCTAATTCAGCAGTATTAGCTCCTACTGTTGTAAGAGCGAGTTTACATTGGCTCAAAATATTGTAATTTGAATTTTGCTGCAGAATGAAGATTTTTGTATTTTTACAAGTTTCTAGAACATAATTAAAAATAGAATTTTCAATTTTTTTTATGGATTTAATATTAGAGGAGTAATATTTAGTGATTGGATTTTTAGCACTTTGAAAAAAAATAAAATCTTCTAATTCAGTCGTGGGAGCAATAGGAATCATTAGATTTATGTTATCTTCACATTCTTTGATACGGTCAGCTACTTCAAGGAAAAAGGGTATACCGATTGATAATTTAGCTTTTTTGGAGCCTGGTAAAATAGCGATCCATTTCTTATTATTTATTTCATTTATTGGTGATAAATTATTTTTAACATCTGCCATTAAGTCCCCAATGACTTGACATTTTTTTTTGAATTTTTTTGGAATTATATTTTTAACCTCTTCGTTCATAGCTGCAATATGGAGATTCCATCTAGGCCATCTTGCAATCCATTCTGCATAAGTTATGCTTTTATAACCTAATCTTTTCGCTAATAATACATTCCAGAATTGATCCCCTCCAAGAAATACAACAACTCCATTTCTTGGCCATGATCCAAATAATGATGGTTTTAAAAGTAATTTTAGGAAATTTTTTGCTGGTATTATTAAATCTAATAACTCCCAATCATTAGCGACTGTAAATTCTTTTCCAGTAGCATTTGGACATGGTACCAAGCTTAAGATTAATTTATAGTTCGGGACATTTAAATTTATGGATTGAGATTTTTGCTTAATTAGGTAATCTAGAATTGGTTTTACCCAAGTTGCCAATTCTCCGGGTCCATTAGAAACTATTACAACTGCAGCTGATTCATTTGAAATTGCAGTGTTCATAATTAATTAATAATATGCGGACGGCGAGACTTGAACTCGCAAGGCCTAAGCCACACGCTCCTTAGACGTGCGCGTCTACCAATTCCGCCACATCCGCTTATATGGCTAAAAACTTTTTAATTTTAAGCCATTTTTATTCTACAAGACTTGATGCCTCAAAAAATTAAGTTTTTAAATTTAATATATTTTTTCCTTCTTTTCTATTGCATAAGACTAAAAATTAGCCGTATAGGTCGTTTTAGGTTGTATTCTTAATCTATACCTAAATAATTTCAAAATTTATCAAATACTTTTGCAAGTAGCACTCCTTAATTTTATTATTTTCTAATGGTTGAAAAAGTCTTAATTGCGAATCGTGGTGAAATAGCTTTACGCATCATCAGAAGTTGTAGAGAGCTTGGGATCGCTACAGTAGCTGTTTACAGTACAGTTGATAAGAATGCGCTTCATGTTCAATTAGCTGATGAAGCAGTATGTGTTGGAGATTCTTTAAGTAATAAAAGTTATTTGAATATTCCAAATATATTGGCAGCAGCAACATCTCGTGGTGTTGATGCAATTCATCCTGGTTATGGATTTTTGGCAGAAAATGATAAATTTGCAGAGATGTGTAATGATCATGGAATCATATTTATAGGACCTTCTCCTGCTTCGATCAGACAAATGGGAGATAAATCTACGGCTAAAGAAACCATGGAAAGAGTTGGAGTTCCTACAGTTCCGGGTAGTAAAGGCTTGCTCGTTGACGTTAAAGAAGCATTTAAACTTGCTGACAAGATAGGTTACCCAGTAATAATCAAGGCAACGGCTGGAGGCGGTGGTAGAGGAATGAGGTTAGTGGAGAGTCCTGATAAGTTAGAAAAAATGTTTAAGGCTGCTCAAGGAGAGGCAGAAGCAGCTTTTGGTAATGATGGTTTATATATGGAAAAATTCATTAAGAAGCCTCGCCATGTTGAAGTTCAAATTTTGGCTGATAAATCTGGCAATGTTATTCACCTTGGGGAAAGAGATTGTTCAGTTCAAAGAAGACATCAAAAACTTCTAGAAGAATCTCCAAGCCCAGCAATTAATTCTAATTTGAGAGAAAAAATGGGTACCGCCGCCATAGCAGCCGCTCAATCTATTCAATATGAAGGAGCAGGCACTGTCGAATTTTTAGTTGATGAAGATGAACAATTTTATTTTATGGAAATGAATACAAGAATACAGGTTGAGCATCCTGTCACAGAGATGGTTACTGGAGTAGATTTGATTGCTGAACAAATAAAAATAGCTGGTGGAAATAATTTAGACTTTAATCAGGAAGAAATCCAATTAAATGGACATGCTATTGAATGCCGAATAAATGCAGAAGATCCATCACATAATTTCCGTCCTTCTCCGGGTAAGATTACTGGCTGGCTCCCTCCTGGAGGACCAGGAGTTAGAGTTGATAGTCATGTATATACTGGATATGAAATACCACCTTTTTATGATTCACTTATTGGAAAGTTAATTGTTTGGGGCAAAGATCGTAATGCAGCAATAAAGAGAATGAATAGAGCTTTGAATGAATGTGCAGTGACAGGTATTCCAACAACTATTAATTTTCACTTAACTCTCCTTGATAAGAGCAAATTTAAAGAAGGCAAAATTCACACTAAATATGTCGAGGAAGAATTGTTACCAAATTTCTAAGTTTTTCTAATGCAATCTCTGAATTGCTAATTTTATTAATCCTTGTTGGCCAACTAATAGTTCTCTAATAAAGCTAATTATTCCAATCCAAATCACTGGTGAAACGTCTACACCTCCTATGGGAGGAATTATTTTTTTTGTAATATTTAAAATTTGGTTTGTTGGGAATGTAATAATTATCCAAAAACCACTTTTACCATCTATCTTGGGATACCAAGTCATAATTAACCTTACAAGAAATACTAAAGTAAGGAATGACAATATTATTCCTAATAATAAATCTAAAATTGGTAAAAAATTATAATTCAATGTAATGACAATTATTTAATTCATCTTAATAAATATCCCATAAATCATGATTTAATTCGTATTATAAATTGAGAATTTAATTTTTAAATACAAGTGCTTCAAATTTCTCAATTACTTTTACTCGCAAATGTTTCACCAGAAGCTTCAAATAATTCTGCTGTAGGTATGATCGGTAGTTTTATCGCAGCGGCATTATTGATTGTTGTTCCAGCAACAGCATTTTTAATAGCTGTAAGTCAAAATGACAAGCTAGATGCAGAAAGAGCTGGAAGAAGACGCTAGTTTTTATAGAATTATTACGTAAACTATATTTATATAGGGTTTTAAACCCCTTTTTTAACTTTCTGGAGAAAATTCGTGGTCAATGCTAGTCTCAATTGGGCAAGTATTGTTGGTATTGTCCTCGCCGTATGCGGGGGAGGCCTTTATTTCCTTAGGTCTTTTAAACCTGCTTTAGCTCGTGATTATGATGTTTTTTTTGCTGCTATAGGACTTTTATGCGGAGGCATATTATTCTTTCAAGGCTGGAGATTAGATCCTATCCTACAATTTGGCCAATTTTTATTAGCCGGGACTACAGTTTTTTTTGCTTATGAAAGTGTACGTTTAAGGGGTATCGCGACAGATCAAGCACGAAGATCTTCATATTTTGAAGATGATGATATACCAAATATGTCAAGAAGAGCTCCAAGAAGTAGGTGGGAGGATGATTATGATCAATTTGATGAATCTCCAATCTCATCAAGAAGAAGATTTCAGTCTAGAGAGATTGAAGAAGAAGATGATCAAGAGAATGGATTTCGTCAAAGAAGATCTTCACGAACTATCCCAGAATCAGCAGTAAGTAGAAGAAATAATATTCCTACGAATGCTGAAATGCAGGAAAGAGATTTTCCAAATAGAAATCGATTCTCAGACTATAAGGATTTACAATCGAGGAGAAGTAGTTTCGGAGAAAGGAGAAATACTAGAAGTCAAATTAAACGTGGTTCAAGACCTCTCGCTAATCAAAATACTTCACGCCGCACTACGGATGAATTAGTTAATAAATCATCGACAACTGAAAGGAAGCAAAAATTAAGAGATAACTTACGAAAACAAACTTCAATCAATAAAGTAGAGGAGGCTTCTTTCCTTGATAAAAATAATGAATCAAAAAGAACTAGACCAGCAAGGAAAGCAACAAATGATCCAAAAAGAAATTTAAGGAATCAGAAAGGAAGATATAATGTAGCTTCTAAAAGAGACAAACCTAGGGATAATAGTTCTAGATTTGATGATTAATGTATGATACCTGCCCAATCGAGGAAGGATTTTTTACTAATAATTTCTATTAATATAATCGCTGCAAATCCAATCATTGCAAATCTACCATTAGTTATTTCCGAGTATTGACCCCATCCAAAAACATATCTATCATCTTCTAAAGATGTTTGTTTGTTTTTATCGCTTAAATTATCATCTTTAATTTGATTAATATCATTTTCATTCTCAGTATTGATTGAATTACTTTTTTCACTAGGATTCATGTTATTAAATTAATTATTAAAATTATAGTTTTCAGCAGTTAATAATTTCCAACTACCTTTACCATTTAATTCTAATACATTTTGATGAAAATCTTTTAAGGTGGGTCTGTGACCAACACTTATAATTGATAATTCTCTCTTTTTCAATAGATTATAAAGATGTTTTTCTGTATCTATATCTAAAGCGCTGGTAGCCTCATCTAAAACAGCAAACTGAGGAGAGTTTAATAGTAATCTGGCGAATGCAAGTCTTTGTTGTTCTCCTAAAGATAATATTCTGGGCCAATCTTGTTTTATATCTAAATTTGGATAGCGGTCAGATAATGATTTTAAATTTACCTCATTTAGCACTGAAATGAGATGATCATCACTAAATTTATCAACCTGAGTAGGGTAGCATAATTGTTCTCTCAATGATCCTAATATCATATACGGCTTTTGAGGAATAAACAGTAAATCGCCAGTTTTTGGTTTTTGGATTAATCCATTTTTAGGTTCCCATAAACCACTAATCATTCTTAATAAAGAAGTTTTGCCACAACCTGAAGGACCAACAACTAATAATGACTCATTATCATTAATACTTAAACTTAGGTCTCTTATGATCAAGTTATTAGATCCAGGAGGAGATAGGTCAGCATTCTTAATTAAAATTGAAGAATAATTAGAGATAATCTTTGTATTGTTTAATGGATTCTCTTGACTTATAGATTCGACTTTTGATTGGAATCCCTCCAATCTTCCAATCCCTGCGGTAAATTTAGCTAATTCTTCTATTTGATTAACTATAAAAAATAAAGATCCTTCTACCATATTAAAAGCAAAACTAGCTTGAATAAAGCGACCGTAATCTATCTCACCTCTGAAATATGGTATTGCCATAATTAAATACGGGAAAAAGTTTCCTGCATAGCTAACCGATCTTCTCATTACATCAATAATTACCCTCCAGATGATTACTAAATTGAAATTACGAACAACTTCACTAAGTCTTCTCTCTGTTTCATTTCTCTCTGGGTTTTCTCCTGAATAAAAAGCTATTGATTCTGCATTATCTCTAATGTGAACAAGTCCATATCTAAAATCAGCTTCATATCTAAGCTGATCATAATCAAGTTTTACAAGATTTTTTCCAGCGAATAATAAAATTGAGGTCGCAAATGCTGCATAACCAAATAAAGAAAAAGTAAGAGTTTTGCTTATCGTCAGTAATATTAAAATATTTAATGAAAATGTAAGTAAAGCATCAAATACTCCAACTGTTAAATTTAAGCTCTGATAAGTAAAAGCTCTTGTATCTTCAGTAATTCTTTGATCAGGATTATCAACATCGGTTTGATCTTCATCATTAGGATTTATTTGGTAATAAGCCTTATTTGTCATATAGTCTTTAACTAAACTTTTTGAAAGCCATTCCCTCCAGATTAATCCGAGTTTAAAAGTGAAAAATATCTGCGAAACTCTTATTGGTACTGCTACTACGAAACAACATGCATATATTCCTAGGATGCGGTAGAAGCCATCTTGCTGTTTTTCTACAAGAGCATTTGTAAGATCTCTTGCTATAAATCCTATACCTGCATTAATCCCATTTACAGCTAAAAGCATGATTACGATAATGCCTAAAAATAACCAATGTAACCATTTTCTATTTTTAAGTTGTATTCTTAAACTAAAAAAACTAGCTGATCCAACAAGAAATAATCCTGAGAATAAGACACCCCATGTTCCTGACCATATTGAATTGATTGTATTAACAACTCCTCCAAAATATTTTTCTAAAAGTTGTGGTTGAACATTTTCTAATACATTAATCAAACCAGTTAAACTGACTAAAACTATTCCACCAACACAAAATAGAAGCGAAAAAAGAAGCCAAATGAATTGAAACCCAGTACATTGATCAATTGGAAGAAAAAAGGGTTGTGCTAGTTTTCTTAATTTCTGAATCTGGAAGAGTATTCTAGACTTATTGTTTAAGGATGAAGTCATTTATAAATTTTCTAGTTCATTACTAGTTAATAGTATATTATTGGAAAATTTAGTTGAATCCCATCATTGCTGTAGCCCATCCTGGAAGATTTAAATAGCTTATTAACTTCATATCAAATTCATGAATTTTAATAAAAGTTACATCTAAAACCCACCACACAAGAAAAGGAAGATTAAATAATATCTGCAGTTGCCACTTGTATGTTAAAACCTTCCAAATTTTTAATAAAGTTTGCTTTTGCGTTTCATCTAGATTTTGCCAGTTTTTAATAATTATATTTTTGTCGTTAGATGTATATGTGTCAGGTGTATTCATACTTAAATAATCATTTATATATTTATAGCTCACAATTTACATTTTTGAGAGTTTAACCTGGTGGCCATAACATTGCCCTTCCACTTAAGAAGTGTATGTGGAGATGAAAGACAGTTTGTCCTGATTCTGCTCCGGTGTTTATTACTGTCCGCCAATTTGAAAGTTTTTTTTCTTTAGCTATTTTTTGACCAACTAAAATAAGGTGACCTAAAAGATTTTTATCTAAATTTTTACATTCTCTTAGGCTTGGGATAGGTGTTTTGGGTATTACTAAATAATGAATCGGAGCTTGTGCAGAAATATCATTAAAAGCGAGACATAAGTCGTCTTCATATAATTTTTCACAAGGTATTTCTCCATTTATAATTTTTTGAAAAATTGTAGTGCTAGCCATAATTTAAAAAATTAAGAATATTTAACTTAGAGGTTTAACATCTTTCATTTTATAACCCTCTTTATTTAATTCTTTTTGAAGTTCCTCTGTTGAAGTTACTCTATCAACAAAAAGAACACCTTTTAAGTGATCAACTTCATGTTGAATGCATCTTGCTAAAAGCCCATCAGCGTTCAT
The DNA here is from genome assembly GCA_902624085.1 of uncultured Prochlorococcus sp. Classification (GTDB taxonomy): domain Bacteria; phylum Cyanobacteriota; class Cyanobacteriia; order PCC-6307; family Cyanobiaceae; genus Prochlorococcus_A. The sequence goes on along the minus strand of CACNWD010000005.1, from coordinate 47,335 downwards.
TTTCCTAGGTCTTCCCATCTCATCTCGAAATTTTAATTTTATTGTTGATGGTCTGACTACATTTAAATAAATACCTGGGATACTTAAGCATCCCTCTTCGTATGTTGTTAGTGTGGATCCAAATGCTGTTATTTCAGGATTTATTAAGATTAGGGGTTCTGCAGCTGAATCCTCAAAATTTATATCTATTACCAATAATTCCTTGCTTATTCCAACTTGTGGGCCTGCTAGACCAATTCCTTTAGCTGAATACATACTTTGAAGCATGTCTTTTGCTAAATGTCTTATTTGATTATCAACTTTGCTAATTCGTTTAGCTTCTGTTCTAAGAGTTTCGCTCCCTAGTTTAAAAATTTCAAGAGGAGGATTATCTACTGCTTCTTTATTAACTTTTGTACTAGAAACATTATTTCTTGATTTTCTTGCTAATTGTGAGAATTGATTTACCACTATTTTATTAGGGATTTATTAATAGTTAGACTATATAGATAGTAACATTTTTTGAATTCTGATCGTCATAGAATAAATGAATAATTACAAAAAATTGTCTATTGCATTTGTCTATCCACAGGTTGAATCCTATCAGCAAATATCTTTAGTTAATAATTTTATCTTTTGGGTAGGGAATATATCATCAGGAAATAATAGGAGGAATGCGATCTTCGTGAGGCCTTTTTTTAAGAAAAATTTAGGAGCACAAAATTTAATTGGAGATGGTTTTTATCTAAAAAGTAATTTTCACGGATATGGAGGTAAATCTTATAAATGTTTTTTCCATAAAAATAAACTTTACTTGATTTGGGTTGATCAGATTACAGATTCGTTATGGTACAAAATTTTTGAGATAAATGTTAATAATGATAAAAATACTCAATATCTCATTGATTTCACAAGCTCAAGACAATTAACAAAGCCATTTAAATGCAATTTTGATTCAAGTTTTGTGATTAGTAATAAAGATAAGTTATTTGGTTTATATGAGAAAGAAGAGAAAGATTTTCTCTTTCATATAGATTTAAATAAAGAAAGACAAGAATTAATAGTTTTAAGAGAATTTCAGGGCTTTGCCAGTTCTCTTGGATCTAATGAGGATAAGACTTTGCTTTCTTGGTTAGAGTGGGATTCTAATAAAATGCCTTGGGAAAGTAATAATCTCTTTATTGGGAGTATTAATTCATTTGGCCAATTACAAAAAATAGTAAAATTTAAAAATAAAAATGTAAATTCTGATAAAACAGTATCTTTTTTTCAACCATTATGGATTTCAAAAAACATACTAATCTGTTCAGAAGATAGTTCCGGTTGGTGGAATTTATTGTTTTTGAAGATTAATGATATAGAGGAAATTCATATTTTAAAAAAAATTCAAAAAGAATTTTACGAATATGGTTTGCCAGAGTGGATTTCTGGGATGTCAATTTTTTCAGGATCAAAGGAAAATTTATTTTGTTTAGCTAAAAATAAAGAATCATGGATTATAGAGCATTATCAAGATTGTTCTTTTTATCAAAAGATAGATTTACCTTTTAATTGCTTGAGAGATTTATATGTAAGTTCTAATAGAATAATTTGCTTGGCTTCAAATGATATCTCTCATGAAAAATTAATTGAAATAGATATAGATAATCTTTCGAAGTTATCTTTCTCCACCCCTGTGAAGTCAAAAATTAGAAATTTATCTTCAAAAGCAGAATCATATTGGTTTAAGGGTTATGGGAGTGAAATGACACATGCATGGATTTACAAGCCAAATTCAACCGATAACAATAAACCTCCCTTGATTGTCAAGGCGCATAGTGGTCCTACTTCTGTATTTGATGGGTCATTTAACTTAGAAGTCCAATATTGGACTTCTAGAGGATGGTTCGTCGCAGAAGTTAATTATGGAGGATCTACAGGTTTTGGGAGGCATTATAGAGAACGTTTAAATAATCTCTGGGGGGTACTCGATTCAGCTGATTGTATAGCCTTAGCTAAATCATTGTTGAAAGAACAATTTATAGATCCTTCAAGAATTGTAATTGCAGGGAATAGCGCTGGGGGTTTCACTGCTTTAAATGCTTTATATCAGACTGATATATTCATGGCAGCATTTTGTAAATATCCTGTTATTGATTTAAATGATATGCGTCTAAATACACATAGATTTGAAAAAAACTACTTAAATTCTCTAATCGGTAATTTTGAGGATAATAAAAAAAAATATTTCGAGAGATCTCCTAAAAATAATTTGCATAAGATTGATAAACCAATTCTTATTTTTCATGGAAAAAAAGATACGGTAGTTAACTTTAGGGAATCTACCGATTTTAATAAAAGACTTTTAGAAAGAAATGTTTATTCAGAAATTATTCTTTTTGATGAAGAAGGTCATGGTTTTAAAAATATTCAGAATAAAAAAATGGTTTTAGAAAAAACTGAGAAATTTCTAAAGTATATACTTAGTTTTAAGAATTAAGTTTAAGAAAGCTGATAGTTTCTTCAAGCTTTTCGATAAAAATATCAATATCTTGTTTTGTTGTGGTGAAGTTCATGCTTACTCTTGCAGTGGAATTGATATTTAAATATTTATGCAGAGGTTGGCAACAATGGTGTCCACTTCTTATGCAAATTCCTTTTGAATCTAATATCTCTGCAATATCATTCGAATGCATATCATGAATAAAAAATGACGCTAATGAAGCCCTCTTTGAATCTTGACTTGGATTAGGGCCAATAATATTTAAATCATTAAATGAAAGTAATTTTTCGAATAAATATTCTGTAAGCTCTTTTTCATATTCTTGAATATTCTTAAGTCCTAATTTATTTAAATAATTAAGTGCTTCTGATAGCCCAATTGCTTCAGCTATAGCAGGTGTTCCAGCCTCAAACTTATGAGGTAGATCGGCCCAGGTGCTTTTTTCTTCAAAAACATCCTGAATCATCTCACCACCTCCAAATAGAGGGGGCATGCTATCAAGAACTTCTTCTCGTGACCACAAGAAACCTATTCCAGTGGGTCCGCATAATTTATGACCTGAGCCAGCAAGAAAGTCAATATTTAAATCTTTAACATCAACTTCTGCATGAGCCAAACTTTGACAAGCGTCTACTAAAACTAATGAACCATTATTTTTAGCAAGTTGAGTAATTTGCTTAATGGGGTTACAGCATCCCAAGGTATTACTTATATGAACAATACTGACAATTTTTGTATTTGTATTAAGCTTATTTTTAAAATCTTCTATATCTAATGTTCCATCATTTGTGATTTTTGTAAATTTAACTTTGCATTTATTCCTCTCTGCAACAAGCTGCCATGGAACTATATTACTATGATGTTCCATAATTGATAATAAAATCTCATCATTTTCTTTTAGGTTTTTCTCTCCCCAAGACTTGGCAACGATATTAATGGCTTCAGTAGCATTTCTAGTAAATATGATTTCTTTTTCTGAGTCAGCTTTAATGTAATTTTTGATAGTTAATCTTGCATTCTCAAATTCTTCAGTGGCTTTTGCGCTTAACTGATGTGCACCCCTGTGAACATTAGCATTTGAATTTAAGTAATAGTCATTTATTCTTTTAATAACTTGTTTAGGTTTTTGAGTAGTAGCTGCATGATCAAGATATATTAATTTTTCTTTTTTATTGAAATTTTTATCTAATATTGGAAAATCTTCTCTCGCGAATAATTCTAAATTTTGTAGAGTTTTCATTATTTATTCTTTAATAATAGTGTCAAAAGATCCCATCTTTCCTTAGATATAGGTAAAAAAGAAATAACCTCTTGATAATATGACCTCAATTGTAGTTTACTCGCCTGTTCAAGCGTGAGACCCCTCGATCTCATATAAAATACTTCATCCTCATTTAATTGAGAGATAGTTGCACCATGCATACATTTTACATCATCTGCAACTATTTCTAATTGAGGTTTAGTATCTATTTTTGCATAATTTGATAAGAGTAAATTTCTACTTAACTGAGATGCATCAGTTTTTTGGGCAATTTGCGGTACGATTATTAATCCTTCAAAAACTGAATGTGACTTATCATTTGCTAAAGATTTGTTTAATTGATCTAGGAATCCATTAGGGCCATTAAATGCAATATTTGCATATGTAGAAATTTGTTCATTATTGTTAGTGATTTGCATCCCTTTGATATTCGTTTTTGCATTACCTTCAACTTGATTGATATTGATTTCTAGCCTGCCAAAGTCATATTCAAATTGTAATGATCCAAGATTGTATTCACTATTTTTATACTGGCTTACATTTAATGTATTAATGATGTGCGACTTGTTTTTGCCAAAAGAGATAATTCCATGATTAACAACTGAATCTACTCCAATATTAAGATAAGAAGAAATTGATAATGCGGAATTTTTATCTCCTATATTTATTTGTGAAATACTAACTGAAGTACCTTCTTCGATATTTATGATTATTGTTTTAGAATTGAAAAAATTATTTACAGAATTACAAATAACTTCTAAATAAGGGATATCTTTTCCTGAAATATTTAAGCCCACTATATTTTTTCTATCTGTCAAGAAATGATTTAATAGATTACTCCAGTTTTGGGTGGTATCTGATTGAATAATTTTTTGTTTTAAGAAATTTAAGATTTCATCTTCTTCTAATTCTTTAATTTCCCATTTTTTTTCTTTTAAATCAATTCTCTTGTTTTCTCCAATAATAATTCTGCAAGTATTCTGAATATTTGAATGGCCAGGTATTTGAGGGTAATAAAAATCATTACTAAATTTAAAATCTAGAAAACGAGAAAATTTTGATTTATTGGTTTGTCTCCATATTTCATTTTTACTATTGGGGATAGGATTTACTCTTAACCTGTCTAAACTTATTTTTTGAAGATTAGATTTTCCATCAAAAATATCTTTATCACTTTTAATAATCCTCTCAATGATATTCATTTTAGTTAATTCTTATTAATAAATTCATCAGTCCATTCATATCCATTTTTTTCAAGTTCTAATGCAAGAGTACTATCACCAGTTTTAATTATCTTACCGTCAGCCATTACATGAACAAAATCCGGCTGTATTTCTTCTAGTAGCCTCTGATAGTGGGTTATTAAAATTATACTAGATTGTTCATTAGCTATTTTTTTGATTCCAGAGGCAACAATTCTTAAAGCATCAATATCCAAACCTGAGTCAGTTTCATCTAATATCGCAATTTTGGGCTCTAACAATGCCATCTGCAAAATCTCATTTCTTTTTTTCTCTCCTCCAGAAAAGCCTTGATTAATACTTCTGGACAAAAATGCAGAATCCATTTTGACAATATCTAGTTTTTCTTTTACTAAATCTTCAAATTCAAATATATCTAATTCATCTTTTTTTAGAAACTTTCTTCTGGCATTTGTTGCTACACGGAGGAATTCTAAATTACTAACTCCTGGGATCTCTATAGGATATTGGAAACCTAAGAAGATACCAGATTGTGCTCTTTCTTCTGGTTCTAAGGGTTCAATATCATTCCCACACAATTCAATTCTACCGCTAGTTATTTCGTACGATGGATGTCCAGCAATGATTTTAGAAAGTGTGCTTTTGCCGCAACCATTCCTTCCCATGATGGCATGAATTTCTCCTGAATTGATTTTTATATTTACACCTTTCAAAATAGTTAAGTTTTCAGTGGATGCAAAAAGATCACTTATCTCTAAAAGCGGTTGTTTAATTTCTTTTTTGCTTTCCATTAAATTTGGTTTAGATAAAAATGGGTTAACCAACTGACCCTTCTAGTTTTAAAGAGAGTAACTTGTCAGCTTCTGCCGCAAATTCCATAGGTAATTGATTAAAGACATCTCTACAAAAACCACTAACCATCATAGATACTGCTTCTTCAAATTCTATACCTCTACTTTGTAAATAAAAAAGTTGATCTTCTGAGATTCTACATGTGCTCGCTTCATGTTCAACTTCTGAATTAGGTTGTTGAGATTGAATATAAGGGAATGTATTCGCTGCTGCTTGGTCACCTATAAGCATAGAATCGCATTGACTATAATTCCTTGCCCCTTTAGCTTGTGATCCTATTTTTACTAAACCTCTATAACTGTTTGAAGAGTGACCAGCGCTAATACCTTTGCTGACAATTGTTGATTTTGTTTTTGGACCTATATGAATCATTTTCGTTCCTGTATCCGCTTGTTGAAGATTGTTTGTTAAAGCTACAGAATAGAATTCACCTATTGATTCTTCTCCAATTAATATACAGCTAGGATATTTCCAAGTAATAGCTGAGCCTGTTTCTACTTGTGACCAACTTATTTTGCTCCTTTTACCAATACACTTTCCTCTTTTTGTAACAAAATTAAAGATCCCTCCAACACCTTGCTCATTGCCTGCATACCAATTTTGCACAGTTGAGTATTTGATAGATGCATCGTCTAAAGCAATTAATTCAACAACTGCAGCATGTAATGTATTTGTGTCAAACATTGGAGCTGTACAACCTTCTAAATAGCTTACTGAACTTCCTGCTTCTGCAATTATTAAAGTTCTTTCGAATTGACCTGAATCACCACTATTAATTCTGAAGTAAGACGATAAATCCATTGGACAAGTTACATTTTTTGGAATATATACAAAGGAACCATCGCTAAATACTGCTGAATTTAATGCTGCAAAATAATTGTCAGAGGCTGGTATTACTGAACCAAGATATTTTTCTATCAAATCAGAATGATCTTTAATTGCTTCACTGATTGAACAAAATATTACACCGTGCTCTGCAAGTTGTTCTTTGAATGTAGTCGCTATTGAAACACTATCGAAAACAGCATCAACTGCAACGTTAGTAAGTCTTTTTTGTTCTGTTAAAGGAATACCTAGTTTGTCAAATGTTTCTAATAATTTAGGATCAACTTCATCTAAGCTTTTGATTTTATCTTTTTGCTTGGGAGCGGAATAATATATGATATCTTGATAATCAATTTTTTCATAACCTAAATCTGCCCAATCTGGCTCCTGTAGTTCTTTCCATTTCTTGAAAGCATTTAATCTAAAATTTAGCAAATATTCAGGTTCATTTTTTTTGGATGAAATTAGCCGCACTATATCTTCATTGATTCCTTTAGAAATTTTTTCACTTTCAATTTCCGTTACAAAACCATACTTATAAGGTTCGGAAACAATATTATCAACTAAGTTTTCATTAACCATAATTTGATTGGAAAAATTATTTCGATTAGACTCATATATACTTTAACTAAAGATATCCCAATATTGATTTTTTTTACGACCCTTTAATTTAAATTTAATGTCTAATCAATTTAATTCTTTTGTGAGTCCAGTTAAAAAAGAAGTTGTAGATCAAATTGAAAGGCTGGATTTATCAACATTACAGAAATTACACCTTAAATTACTATCACACTGTTTAGAGGTGTTTAAAGATATTTCATTAAATAATGCTGGCGAATTTCCAAATGACATTCTTTTGAAAAGTTGGTGTGAGAATGAAGCAAAAAAACTAAAAGATGAAAGTTTCTCAATGTTATTGTTTGAACAAATGAATGCAGCTGCTATAAAATTTCATGATTATGCACAGAAGACAGGCAAGTATGTTTTGGATCTGAATTTAGATGACTTAATTGAATTAATTTCTTTAGAAATCTGATGAAGAGAAATAGTGATCCCGAAGAAAAAATATAATTAAGATTTAAAGACTTGAATATGGTAATAAATTTTAAAAAACAAAAAAATTTCTTTGATTTTGCATATTTTCAGAATTCTTTAAAATATTAGTAACATCAATCGTTCTTAAGGAATTAACAAATTCATGAAATTAAAAAGTAGTCAGTAGATCCTGACGACAATGAAAAATATCACGCAGTTAGGCAAAAAAAAGAACATACTGATCCCAAACAAAAACGGAGATTTTAAAGTGGCTGATGGGATTAAAAGTAAGGATGAATTGCTTGGTCTAACCCTCAGACAATTACGACAAGTAGCGAGTAAATTATGTGTTCCTCTCTATAGTCGTAAAACCAAGGCTGTATTAGTTGATTTAATAGTTACTTATCAGACAAAAGCAAACAAATCTAGCAATATTCCACAATCAAAAGATGATAAAAGTACTTTCAGTGAACAATTGCCTACTATCCCGACTAGTGTTGATTCAAAAACGAACTTAGTATTCCTACCCAGAGACCCCGAATGGGCATATGTTTTTTGGCAGATCTCCGAGGTTGATAGAGAAAAGGCCAAATCTCTTGGTGCTAATAAGTTATGTCTAAGGCTCTATGATGTTACAGGTTCCAAAGATGGTGAATTTAATCAAGGAACTTTAAGAGAAATAGCAGTTGATAGCTACAGTACTGAATGGTACTTGCCTATTCCAGTCTCTGATAGAGATTATAAAGTTGAATTGGGCTATAGGTATGGTTTCAAATGGATGTCTTTGGCTTTCTCCTCTGCAGGACATGTGCCAAACTCTCAGCCTTCTGAACAAATTTTAGATAAATTTGTTCCTTTTAATCTCGAGTCGACGTCAGAAACTAATTTGGCAATAACAAATACCGATGAAAGTGAGATCAATGGATTACATGAGCGCTTATACCAAGCTGCTACTACTTACTCGAAGCGTTCTAGGGTAGGCTCTGAAGAATTTATAGAAAATAATAAGATGAGCCCCGCTAGCCCTTACCAGAATGACTCAGGGGCAGGTGTGTGGTCTTCTGGGCTAAACGATTCTGGAGCAGGAATCTCTAACAGATCTTTTTGGTTAGTGGCCGACGCAGAGCTTATCGTTTATGGAGCAACTGATCCATCTGCGAACTTAACGATTGGAAATGAAAAGGTTCCATTAGCTTCTGATGGTACATTTAGGCTTCAAGTTCCTTTTCGAGATGGTATTCAGAATTATGAGATAAAAGCAACAGACTCAACTGGTCATCAGGACAGATCTATTACTATGCGATTTGATAGAAATACACCTGTCGATAATACCAATGAAAAATCTGATGCTGAAACTGAATGGTTTGAGTAAATAATGAAAAAAATTTTTATTGCTTTTACTCCTCTAATGGGAGCATTTACCTTCCCGCTCCTTGTGCCTATAACTATTTCAAAATTTGGAATTAATTATGGCATAATTATCGCTTTATTTATTAGCTCCTTATGGTTTATCGCTATGTTAAGAACTTCCGAAATGCCACATTAAATTAGTTAGATTTGCAAAAAATTACTTTAAAATGGATAAAATTATAAATATAAATATAGAACAACCTTTTAAAGATCAGAAGCCAGGTACTTCAGGTCTGAGAAAAAGTTCTTTACAGTTTCAAGAACCTCATTATCTTGAAATATTTGTTGAATCAGTTCTGCGCCAAATAGATAATTTAGAGGGGAGTACATTAATAGTTGGTGGAGATGGAAGATATGGGAATATAAAAGCGATAAAAAAAATTATTCAAATGTGCGCTGCACATAACGTGGGTAAAACTATTATTACTAAAGAAGGATTTTTATCTACTCCTGCAGCCTCAAACCTTATTAGAAAAAGAAATGCTGTTATTGGGATTATTCTTTCTGCAAGTCATAATCCAGGTGGAGTTGATGGGGATTTTGGAATTAAAGTAAATATCTCAAATGGAGGGCCTGCACCAGAAAAACTTACAAATCAGATTTATAGATGTAGTCAATCATTATTAGAATATAAATTTTATGATTTTCCTGTCCCCGATTTTAAAAATCTAGGATCTTTCAAAATAAAAGATATGATTGTAGAAATTATTGATGGTGTTGATGAATATGTAACATTAATGGAAAAAATCTTTGATTTAGATCAAATAAGAGACTATTTGAAAAACAATTTTTCTATAGTATTTGATGCAATGAATGCCGTAACAGGGCCATATGCGCGGGAATTATTTGTAAATAAAATTGGGCTTCCTGAAAATTGTCTCATGAATTCAACCCCTCTCCCAAATTTTGGTAATTTACATCCAGATCCGAATTTAACCTATGCTGATAAATTAGCTGATTTACTTCTTAATAAGAGATCCTTTGATTTCGGAGCAGCCTGTGATGGGGATGGTGATAGAAATATGATTCTTGGCAAAAGTTGCTTCGTAAATCCAAGTGATAGCTTAGCAGTGATCACTGCTAATACAAATCTTATACCTGGGTATAAAAATTCTATGTTTGGAGTTGCTAGATCTATGCCTACAAGTATGGCGGTTGATTGTGTCGCTAAAGAATTAAATATACCTTGCTATGAGACTCCTACGGGTTGGAAGTTTTTTGGTAATCTTTTAGATTCTGATAAGATTACTATCTGTGGTGAAGAAAGTTTTGGAACGGGTAGTAATCATGTAAGAGAAAAAGATGGTTTATGGGCAGTTTTATTTTGGTTGCAAATTTTAGCAGCTAAAAAATGCTCAGTGATGGATTTGATGAATCAGCATTGGTCACAATTTGGAAGAAATTACTACTCAAGACATGATTACGAGGCGATACCTTCTGAAATAGCTATTCAGATATATGATAATTTAGAATCGCTTTTACCTAATTTAAAGAATGAGAGATTTTCAAATAGTTTGGTTTTAGATGCAGATAATTTTTCTTATGAAGATCCTATAGATAAAACTATAAGCACTAATCAAGGTCTAAGAATAATTTTAGAAAATAATTCGAGAATAATTTTGCGATTATCTGGGACTGGTACAAAGGGCTCTACTCTAAGGTTATACTTTGAAAAATCATACCTTTCCAACGAGAAAATTGATCTAAATCCTCAAATAGCTTTGAAGGATTTAATAACCAGTGTAGATAATCTATTAAATATATCAACACTTACAAAAATGAATCGCCCGACTGTGATCACTTAATTTTAATTTAGGGTTTTCCATGCAATCTGATAATTTATTTGATGATCATAAGCCTGCCTTAAAGCAGTCACCATTAGCAGATAGATTGAGGCCGAAATTTATAGAAGAATTCTATGGACAGCAAGATATTCTCTCAAAAAATTCCTTATTACTGAATGCGATATTGCAAGATAAGGTTGGTAATATAATTTTCTCAGGGCCCCCAGGTGTGGGCAAAACAACTTTAATAGAAATCATCTCTTCATATACAAGAGCAAGAATGATTAAATTAAATGCTGTTTTGTCTGGTGTTAAGGAACTTAGAAATGAAATTTTATCAGCTGAAGAAAGATGGAGAAAATCAAAAAGGAAAACAATTTTATTTATTGATGAGGTGCATAGATTTACTTCTGTTCAACAAGATGCATTATTACCATCAATTGAAAATGGCACTATCATTTTTATTGGTGCAACCACAGAAAATCCTACATATGCAGTGAATAAAGCTTTATTAAGTAGGTCAAGAGTTTTCAAATTATCTCCATTAAATGAAATCGATCTCAAAAAAATAGTTTACAAGGTAGTTAATTATTATAAAAATGCTGATATTAAAAAAGATATAAATATCACTCAAGAAGCACTAGATCATTTAATTAATTTTTCAAGTGGAGATGCGAGAAATCTTATTAATGCATTGGAATTAGCCGTTGATACTACATCTGAAAACGAAGAAAATATTATAGAAATAAATCTATCAATTGCTAAAGATTCAATTCAAAATAAAAATATTATATATGATAAAAACGGACAAAATCATTTTGATATAATAAGTGCTTTTATTAAATCTATAAGAGGTTCAGACCCTGATGCTACTTTATATTGGTTAGCAAATATGATTGAAGGTGGTGAGGATCCAGACTATATTTTTAGAAGATTGTTAATTTCAGCAAGTGAGGATATTGGATTGGCTGATCCTAATGCGATAGTAGTTGTAAATTCATGTTATGGGGCTTTTGAGAAGGTAGGTTATCCAGAGGGTTTTTATTTTCTTTCACAAGCATCATTGTTTTTAGCAATTTCTCCAAAAAGTAATAGTACAAAATATATTTTTAATGCTATTCAAACAGTAAAATCAAATAGAATATCTTTAGTTCCAGACCATTTAAAACATAAATCAAAAACTTATAAAAATCCCCATAATAATAAAAAGAGTAATTTAGTTCAAAAATATATGCCAAATAACCTTATTGATCATAAAATATGGCATCCAAGTAACAATGGTTGGGAATTTTATAAAAGTCAACAAATTTCTGAATTATAAATTACTACAAATTATTTTTGGTAATTTAGTTAATAAGTTATTTTTATAAGCTATTGAAATAGTCCAATCTAAGAAAGGTATTTGAATTAAATTTAATTTAATCTTTTTACTTTCGTGGTATAAATTTTCTTCATTTATTTTATATCTCCATTCCTTTATATCTCTTGATAATTTTCCTCTATCATATTTTATAGCTGCTTCAATAGCGCTCCATTCTTTCAGTATTAAATATCTATTTAGATTATAGTTTTTAATATTTTCTTTTTGAAAATATTTTTTTGCTAATTTTTGATAATTAAAATTCCTATCAGACCTCTCGATATCAATACCAATATTTTCTCGATGCCAGCCGATTATAAAAGCATCTTTACAATGACTTATACTAATGTATCCCATACTATTTGGTAGTTCTGGTGGTTTCCCTGGATAAGCAGTTATGGGGACTTTCATAGGATTAATATTAAACAAAGCTGATAAAGCATCTCTCATGTAATATCTTGTCTCTAAAAATATTTTTGCTCTTGATTGAGATAGATTTGAGGCAATTTGTAATTCACTAGAAGTTGAAACATGTGTTACGCAACCCATCTTATATAACCAAATTTTTGGTAACCTATTCGGATAGTTATCAATTATGTTCAATGGTTCTTCAAATTGGTGATAAGGCACCTGACTTTACTTTAAAGGATGCTTTTGAAAAAGAAATATCTTTAAGTGATTTTAAAGGAAAAAGAGTAATTATTTATTTTTATCCAAAGGATAATACACCTGGATGCACGAAAGAAGCATGCAACTTTAAAGATAATTGGGATATTCTTACAAGAAATAATGTAATTGTCTTAGGAATTAGTAAAGACGATGCCTTGTCTCATCAGAAATTTATAGATAAATTTAAACTTCCATTTATACTCCTAACAGATTCAGTACCTTGTAAAGTTGCATCAGATTATGAGAGTTATGGTTTAAAGAAATTCATGGGGAAAGAATATATGGGTATGCTAAGAAATACTTTCGTGATTGATACTAGCGGAAATATTGAGAAAATATATTCGAAGGTTAAAGCAGCAATTATGGCTGATCATATTATTAATGATTTAGGGTTGTATTGAATAATTTTTCAAAAATAATTTATTTTTTATTTAGATATATCATTCCATGCATAACTAAATTTGGCTCTATTCTCAAATTTTTGATTTCTTTTTTTAATGAATCGCCTATTAAATTAGCATCTCCTCCACACAAAATTAATATATCTTTTGTTCTATCAAAAGCTATATTAATAGCTCCTGTTATTGAATTATAAACGCCTCTAAGCATTGCATTCATTGTTGATATTTCAAATTTATTGTTAGGAATAAATAGTTTATTAGGAGAAACAAGATTTTTAGTACTTTGCTCCATAGATTTTAATTGAGTGGTAAAACCTGGAAATAGTTGTCCTCCTAAAATATTTCCTTGATTATCTATTTTTGTAATTGATACTGTTGTCCCTAAATCAACTATTAATAAATTCTTGCTTAATTTACTTTTAAACATACTTAATGCTGCAAAACAAGCTAATGCTCTATCAATTCCTATGAAATGAGGCAGATTTAAATTTATATCTTTGAGAGTTACTTGATTTTTTTTTAATAAATTATTCGTAGGATATTCACCAACAGAAGCCCAAATTAATTTTTTAAAATCAATATTTTCAGGTAATGAATCATTAACTAATGTATTGCTAAATTTATATGAAGAATTTTTTTTAAAAGCCCAATGTAGCCTTGAATTGCCGATGAGTAAATAATCAACAATATTATTCATGGTTGAACTTAAATTTGATAATCATTTACATGCAATCCACATTCTTGTTTTATTCCACCAAAACGTGTGGATCTACCTTTGGTATTAGATGATTCAGCAGAACTTGAATGCCAATCCCCAACGCTAGAATAACCTTGAGTAAAAAGAGGATGTTGTGGTAATTTTTTTTCTTCCATGTAATAAAATATATCTTTTTGACTCCATCCGAGTAGTGGCCTTATAGAAAGAGTATCTCTAATGTATTCTATAAATTTCATCTTCCCCCTATTTGTAGTTTGTTGTGCTCTAACTCCACTACCCCAGCAATTTATGGAATATTCTTTCAGAGCAGTATCTAAAGGATCAACTTTTCTAATTTGGTGATATTTATTGATATCTTCTACTCTATTACTTTCCCAAAGTTTGCCATACATTGCCTCCATATGTGCAGGTGAGATATCGCTTTGTAAAATCGTAATGTTTAATGATAATTTGTTAATTAGTGTATTGGCATATAAATAAGTTTCTTTTGGTAAATATCCAGTATCTATCCAAAAAATTTTAACTTTATTTTTTAATGATGAACTTTGAATTAAATGTAATAAAACTGAGGATTGAATTCCAAAACTTGTTGTAAAAGCCAAATGATTCTCAAATTTTTGGAAGCCCCACTCGAGCATTTCTAAAGAGCTTAAATTGATAACTTCTTCGTTAAGTTTTTCTAAATTATCTTTGTTTGTTTTTATTGGTTTTGTATCCATTTTGCGTTAAAATTTTTAATTTTAAGAAATCACACTCGAATTAAAATATATTCGTTTAATTTAATAATACATATACGTCCATTTATATCTATTAAATGAATAATATAAAAAAACCAATAGTAATAGTTGGAAGTGGCTTTGGAGGTGTAAATGCTGCTTTGCATTTCAGGAAAAATAATCCTGATTTCTCAATATTAGTTATTGATAAAAAAACTCAATTTGAATTTAAACCGCTTTTATACGAAGTTTTCAGCGATGAAATTAAATCTTGGGAAGTAAATCCAAGTTTTGAATCTATATATTCAAATTCTGGAATAACTTTTATAAGAAATTACGTGAAATTAATAGACTTTGATAAAAAATTTTTGACTCTCGAGGATGACTTAAAAGTTCAATTTGAATATTTAGTTCTTTCCACAGGTTCATCTCCAAATGATTTTTCAATTAGAGGAGTTAGAGAATATTGTTCGTTTTTTAATACGAATAAAGATCAACTTAATTTAAAAAAACGTTTAGATAAGAACATTCCTGCTGGTAAAAGTAATAAAATTTTTATTATTGGCGCAGGTCCGTCCGGAGTCGAACTCTCTTGTAAAGTAACTGATTTATATAAATCAAAATTTGAAGTTAACATCGTAGAAAAAACCTCAGAAATTTTGAATAATAGTAAAATTTTTAATAAAGAAGAGGCTGAAAAAACTATTAAACAAAAGAATATTAATTTAATGAAAAATTACTCAGTTTTTGAAATTAACGATGAACAAATTTTATTATCTAATAATTCAAATCAAATTGAAAAATCTCCATATTTTGAAGTTATTTGGACAGCTGGAATAAAACCTAATTTGCCAGAATTTAATCAACAAATTCAAAAAATTAATAATAAGATTTTAATCAATAGTAATCTTCAATTACAAGATTATCCTAACATTTTTGTTATTGGGGATATATCGCAATTAGAAAATAATAATAGTAATCCTGTAACTGCTCAAGTCGCTATGCAACAGGGAGAGCATGTAGCTTTAAATTTAAAATTGTTAATTAATAATGAGAAATTATTACCTTTTAAATTTATTGATAATGGAGAGATGATGAGTTTAGGTATTGGGGAGGCTTCTATCTCTGGCCTTGGTTTAACTTTCTCAGGAAAACTAGCATATGATCTTAGAAGAATAATCTATGCTTCTAAAATGCCAAAGATTGGGAAAAGTCTAAAATCAACAACTTCATGGTTTTTAGAAAAGAAATCAATCTTTAAAGGTATATTGTAAAAAGAGTATAATTTTAAAGAATTTTTTTTATACTCTTAAAGCTATATTTAGTGAAACGATCAAGATATGGATCTAATTATTTTTTTAAATGAAAACTATGAAGCCTTTATAACGGTATTAGTTTTATGTTTATCTATTTTTTTATTCATTAAAAATACAATAGTTCCTGAATTGACCGGCTTATTATGCGTTGCAATTTTTATTGTAACTGGTGTTTTATCTCCTCAAAAAGCATTGTCTGGATTTGGCAGCCCTTCCTTAATTACACTGATGGGATTATTTTCAATCTCATCTGCATTAGTTAAGAGTGGCTCTTTCGATAGAGTAAGAGAATTATTAGCTTCTGAAAGTATTAAGACCTCTAAGAGATTTATAACACTATTAGCTTTAGTAGTTGCTCCTATTTCAGGAATTGTGCCAAATACTCCATTAGTTGCTTCGCTTTTGCCGCTCGCTGAAGGGTGGTGCATAAAAAGAAATATTTCGCCTTCAAAAGTACTTTTACCCTTATCATTTTCAGTTTTACTTGGAGGGACAATAACTCTTCTAGGTAGTTCCGTAAACCTTCTAGTTAGTGATATTAGTGAACAATTAGGATATGGAGCTTTAGAACTATTTAGTATTACAAAGATTGGCATTCCAGTTTGGATTATTGGTGCAGCTTATTTATTAATTGTTTCTGACTCTTTACTTCCTGACAGGGGGATAGGTACTTCTCTTACAAATAATGTTAATTTAAATAATTATTGTACGGAAGTTACTATTCCTTCGGATTCAAAGTTGGTTGGTCAGTCAATTCGTAATAGCAGATTGCAAAGAAGATTTGATGTTGATGTTATTCAATTACAGCGGAATGGCAAAACGATTCTTCCGCCTTTAGCTGATAGAAAAATTGAACCTGATGATAGATTACTAATAAGAGTTACTCGTATAGATTTATTAAGATTGGAGCAAGAAAGAACTATCCTTTTAGCTGAAAAAAGAGAATTTAATAAGAATGATAAATTTATAGATTGTTCTGAAGGGACAAAAACTTTTGAATCTTTGCTTCCTTCAGGATCTACTCTAGCAGGTGCAAGTTTAAGAGAATTAAGATTTAGACAAAGATATAATTCTACTGTTTTAGCATTAAGAAGAGGTCAACAGACAATTCAAGAGAGGTTAGGTCAATGTATTCTTAGAGCAGGTGATGTGTTGTTAATACAAGCACCCTTGGACTCAATTAGAGGATTGCAAAGTAGTAACGACTTGCTTGTGTTAGATCAAGTTGAAGATGATCTTCCTGTTCTGAGGAAAAAGCCAGTTGCAATAGCTATAGCTTTGGCGATGATTATTTTACCCTCTATTATAAATATTCCTCTTGTTGGATCTGTCCTTCTAGCAGTCATTGCAATGGTTGTTTTTGGATGTTTACGTCCATCTGAAATTAAAAGATCCATAAGATTAGATGTTCTATTATTACTAGGATCATTATCGAGTTTTAGTGTAGCTATTCAAACTTCAGGATTGGCTGATTTAATTGTGTTAAATTTGAATTTCTTATTAGAAGGGCTCTCTTTATATGCAGCTTTGCTAGTTATTTTTGTATTTACTGTGATAGTTACACAATTTCTTAGTAATGCCGCTTCTGTAGCATTGATTCTACCGGTTGCAATTCAATTCTCGCCAAGTCTTGGGATGTCCGCAAATGCAATAATTATTACTGTTCTATTTGCTGCGAGTCAATCTTTTTTAACTCCAATGGGATATCAAACGAATTTAATGGTTTATGGCCCAGGGAGATATAAATTCTTCGATATAGCGAAATATGGGATTGGATTGACTATTATTATGTCATTAATCATTCCTGCTTTGATTATGATCAATTACGCTTAATTATTTGTATAAAGTGAAATTTAATATTTTAATCATTAAATTAAAAGATTCTTATAAAAAACTGACTATACCTCAGTTTACGATAATTACTGGTCTCATAATAATTTGCCTAGGAACTTTAATCCTTAGCTCACCCTTATGTTCTAGTAGTGATGTTGGTGTTTGGGAGGCATTTTTTACTTCAACATCAGCAATTACTGTAACCGGCTTAACCGTAATTGATATTGGAAGAGATTTAACAGTTTTAGGACAAATATTTTTAGCATTTATGCTTTTGTCTGGAGGTCTAGGGCTGATGGCAATAACAACTTTTCTTCAAGGATTCGTAGTTAAGGGTACAAAGTTAAGGACAAGATTAGACAAAGGTAATACTCTTGATGAATTTGGAGTGGGAGGTATCGGAAGAACATTTAAGAGTATAACTATTACTGCCGCAATAATAATTTCTTCAGGTGCAATTATTTTATTCTGTTTTGGATTTATTGATATTTCAAATAAGTGGGAAAGACTATGGGCCTCAATATTTCATAGTATTTCCGCTTATAACAATGCAGGTTTCTCGATATGGTCTTCTAGTGTGTATTCATATAGAACAAATTTTATAGTAAATTTTGTATTTATTTTTTTAATAATTCTTGGAGGCCTTGGATGGAGAGTTATAGATGATATTTGGAATAATAGAAAAAATTTGAGCTATAAAAAACTAAGTTTGCATAGCAAGTTGGTGCTGAGAACAACTTTAAATTTAATAATTTTTGGTTCTGTTGGTTTCTTAATTACGGAATCACTATTGAATGGTCAATTCTTTGCGGATTTGAATTTTGGAGAGAGAATATTAGCATCTTTTTTTGAAACAGTAAGTGCAAGAACTGCTGGTTTTACAAATTATCCAATATCCTTAAATACAATTTCAGATACTGGAATTTTACTATTGATGACATTAATGTTTATAGGCGCTAGTACTGGTGGAACTGGAGGAGGAATTAAAACAACAACTTTTATTGCATTGATGGCTGCGACTAGATCAACTTTGCGAGGGCAAAAGGATGTAATTATTAGTAATCGATTAATTTCAGATAAAGTAATACTAAAAGCTGTCGGTATAACAGTTGGTTCTTTATTATTTGTTTTGCTGATGGCAATGTTATTAAGTACAACAAATACATTCATTAATAAAGAAAAATTTACATTTTTAGAAATGCTATTTACTTGCATTTCAGCTTTTGCAACAGTGGGATTTGATATAGGACTTACAATAAAACTTAATCATTTTGGTCAATTGATTCTTATAGTGGGGATGTTTGTAGGAAGACTAGGTATACTTTTATTTTTAAGCGCTCTTTGGGAGGCTCTTTATAAGAGTAGAATAAATAAACAAAAACGTATTGGTTACCCTAAAGCTGATCTTTATGTTTAGTAATTACTGATTTTATTATGGCTGACTGGTGGCAATGGTCTCCTCAAAAAGGAAATGAAGACCTAACATTTGCAGTTGTTGGAGTTGGAAGGTTCGGGACGGCGGTTTGTCGAGAGCTTATTAGTAATGGTGCAGATGTGCTAGCTGCTGATTATTCAGAAAAGGCTATTGATGATCTCAGACAATTAGAGCCAACTATCGAAGCAAGAGTTGTAGATTGTACTGATGAAGAATCTATGAAGGAATCTGGCATATTGGAAATGAATACGTTAGTTGTGGGAATAAGTGAGCCTATAGAAGCAAGTATTACTACAACTTTAATTGCGAAAGATAGTGATGGTACTAAAGTAAAAAAGGTTATTGCTAGGGCCACAAGTGATTTGCATGAAAAGATGTTAATCAGAGTTGGTGCCGATAAAGTTGTTTTCCCTTCGAGGATGCAAGGAGAAAGATTAGGTTTAGAGCTTGTAAGACCAAACCTTATCGAGAGATTAGAATTAGATAATCAAACTGGTATAGATGAAATAACTGTCCCGGAAGATTTTATCGGCAGATCCTTGAGAGATCTAAATTTAAGAAAAAATTATCTTGTTAATGTACTAGCTGCAGGTCCTGCTGATAATTTAACAGTCAATCCGCCCGCAAAATATATATTAGAGAGAGGGAATGTATTAGTTATAATGGGTTCAATGGATGCTCTCCAAAACTTACCTAAAACCTAAAATTAATTATCCATATTTTTAAAATAACGTATTCTTTTAGGTGGACCTTTGAGCCTTTTAATACTTTGTTTCTCTAATTTGTCTCTAAAAGTATCTGTATCAGTATTTAAATTTGATTTAACCAATTCTGTTGTTTTATTAATATAGTTATTTATTCCTTGCTGTATCAAAACTTTTGCCATATTACTTACAGTTCTAGATTCTTCTTCTGCTAAATCAGCTAATTGTTCACATAACGACTCCGGAAGTACTACTTGAATTCTTGGAGACTTTGGTTTCCCATTAGTTGAATTTTGCCTCGTGGCCATGACTACTAAATCATAACTGTTACTTCTAAGTATACACATTGAGTCAAGGATAGTATCTTTGTGTATAATAATAGAAAGTTCTTCACTACTTTAATTAATGATTTGATCATGAAAAATTCAGCAAAGGTAAATTCTAGGAAAGGTCTAATTGCTGGCCAAAGAAAAAAAAGGTTGTTAAGCACAAAGAATTCACTTAAGCAAAGTAGTGATGTTTTAGTTTCGGCTGTGATTAGTCCTTATTTATTGACTCATTTGCATCAAATTCTTCAGAAATCTGAATTGCATGCAAAGCAGGATGGAAGATTATCTCACGCTGCAAACTTTGCAAAGTTAAGAAAAGTTTTGTGTCTTGATGCAAGGAGTATGGAAGATGCATCTGCAAAAGAAATGAAAGAGTCAGAAAGTGATTTATTTTTTAATACAAAGAATGCACAAAATGTCGCTTAAATAATATCCTATTAGTAAGATATTTTTTTTATTAAATGAAGAACAATGCCGCAAAACTTTATAAGATTATTTCTGAGGATAAGGAGAAAAAACAAAGTTTATTTCGCACAGCTCTAACAAATCCTAAATCCGCTTTAGAAGAAATTTGTAAAGTAGGTAAGGATTTAAACATTAAAGTATCAAAAGAGGAGGTGATTGATTATCTAAGTACTTTAGATGATGTTCAAACAAAATTATGGCTTATCAAAGTTAGAGGAGGACTTTAACATTTTTTGTGATTTATTTTCAATAATAGGTTTTGCTCTTTTTTCATAGCCTCCACCACCAGCTAAAGTCCAGAAGAACCAATAACTTGGTATCGATAATCCTGCTGCTATGAAAATAGCTACAATTTGTTCTATTCTCTTCATATTATAATTTTATTCCACAAATTATTTTTTGGAAGCCAAGAATCTTTTTATGTAAATTAATTTTTAAAGTGTTAAGACTAGAAAATATAACTAAAATTTTTGCTACCGATTTAGTACTGAAAAATATAAATTGGGAAATTAAAAAAGGTGAAAAGATTGGTTTGATTGGTTCTAATGGCGCCGGTAAAACAACTCAACTAAAAATCTTAATCGGAGAAGAAGAGCAAACTAGTGGCGCTATTATAAAAGAGGGAAATCCTAGAATTTCATATTTAAAGCAGGAATTTGATTTAAATATGAATAATTCTGTGAGAGATGAATTGATTGGTGCATTTAAAGAAATTCAAATAATTAGTCAGAAAATAAATGCATTGGAGGCAGAGATGCTTAATAAAAAAGATTCAAGAGAATCAGGAAATTTAAATAATTTAATAAATAAGATAGGAAATTATCAGAGAAAATTTGAAGATTTAGGTGGTTATTTGATACCAGCAAAAGTTGATAAGATTCTTCCAGTACTAGGTTTCTCCCAAGGGGAAGCTAATGAGTTGGTTTCAAATTTCTCATGCGGTTGGCAAATGAAAATTGCTTTGGGAAAAATAATGTTGTTACAACCAGATTTACTATTACTTGATGAACCAACTAATCATCTTGACTTAGATACTATATCTTGGTTAGAAGAATATTTATTACCTCTTAAAACTTCAATTATAGTGATAAGCCATGACCGTTATTTTATCGATAAATTATGTAAAAAAATTGTTTTTATAGAAAACGGTATTTCAAAAACATATAACGGAAATTATTCTTTTTTTATGGAACAAAAATTATTAGATGAACAATCTCGAAATAAAGCATATCAATTACAACAGAAAGAACTAGAAACTCAAAAAAGATATATTGAGAGATTTAGAGCAAGTGCTACAAGAAGTACTCAAGCAAAGAGTCGAGAAAAACAAATTAGTAAGATTGTAAAAGTTGATAATGTTTTGAAAAAGGCAAAGAGTCCTATTTTTAAATTTCCAGAATGTAAACCTTCAGGTAAATCTGTTTTAGAAATTAAAAATTTATGTCATGGTTTCTCTGATAAGATTATATTTTTTGAATCAAATCTAAAGATTATTAGTGGAGAAAAAGTTGCATTCTTAGGTCCGAATGGGGCTGGCAAATCTACATTATTTAAGTTAATAATGAAGCAAATTAATCCTGAGATTGGAGAAATTAAGTTAGGTAAACACAATTTAATTACAAGTTATTATGAACAAAATCAATCAGAGGCACTTGATCCAGAAAAAATTATTATTGATTTGATTTTTGAAATGGTGCCAAATTGGCCACAAAAAAAAGTTAGAACATTTTTAGGTGGATTTGGTTTTTATAAAGATACTGTTTTTAAAAAGGTTAATCAATTAAGTGGTGGCGAGAAAGCGAGATTAGCAATGGCATTAATAATTTTGAAGCCAAGTAATTTTTTACTTCTTGATGAACCAACTAATCATCTTGATCTTCAATCTAAGGCAAATTTAGAAATTGCTTTAAATTCCTATAAAGGAACAGTTTTGCTTATTTCACATGATAGATTTTTTATATCAAAAGTTGCAAATAGAATTATTGAAATTAAAAATTCAAATTTTCATTCCTTTGATGGAGGGTATGAATATTATTTAGAAAAAAAGAGTAAGAATACCACTGCAAATTAGTAAGTATAATTTCTTATTCTTTATATTTTAATTCAATTATTTTTAGAAATCTTTACATTTAAATAGGCAAGATCACTCATTTATCTTTACATTATTCTTACTCTTTGTTTAATCTTATAAATACCTATTTAAAATAAGTTCAATGTATAAAGAGAAGGATGATTTTTCTAGTCTGAATAATTTGCATGTTGATCAAATTGATAATTATTTTGAATGTATTTCTTCTTGTGATATCTCAGATGGCCAATGTATCTCAAAATGTGTAGAAATACTTAAAGATCATGAAAGGTGATATTATTTATTTTTAGAAAGATCTCTTATATCAATAGGTTTTACATTAATATTAATTAAACTTTTATTTCTTTCGATTAAAATATTTGCAAATTTATTTATTCCATTTTGATTAATAGCATCAACAACATCTGATGATTGATATATATATTCTTTTTCTACTTTTAAAATGATATCATTTACCAAAATTCCGCTTTTAGCAGCTGGACTTTTAGGTACTACATAACCAACTTTGACCTTTATGTTGTTTGTTTCTAAAGAAGTTTCATTTATTAGGCTGATACCTATCATAGGATGAATAACTTTACCGTTTACTAATAATTCATCAACTATCTCTTTGACTTTATTTATTGGGATAGCGAAACTTAGTCCTGCTCCTGGCCCAGATCTAATTAAAGTATTTATACCAATTACTTCCCCTTTATTATTTAGTAAAGGGCCTCCTGAGTTTCCCGGATTAATAGCTGCATCGGTTTGAATAAGCTCAATCTTTTTGTCGTATATTCCTAATTGGGAAACATTTCGATTTAGATTGCTGATTATTCCAAGTGTTACTGTGTTTTCTAAGCCATAAGGATTACCGACTGCAATTGCCCAATCACCCACATTGATATCGTCAGAATTACCTAAGCTAGCTTTAGGCCATGGTCCTTTCCCTTTTAATTTAATTACTGCTAAGTCTGTAAGCATATCTTGACCTAAAACTTTCCCAGAAAATTTTCTGCCATCTTGTAAACCTACAATTAATTTCTCGGTTTGATTTACTACATGCGCATTGGTAAGAACAATTCCATTATCGATTATTACACCACTTCCTTGTCCTTGTTCTATCCTTTCTTGAGGTTCAAAAGGTATTGTTAAACCAAAAAATCGTTCAAAATAAGGATCTTTAAGTATTCTTGGATCTCTAGAAATCTTATTAGATTTTACAAGTCTCTGAGTATCAATAGTTACTACAGCAGGACCAGACTTTTCAATTGCTTTTGTTATGAAAGATTTACTTTCATTTGCAATCAATGCATTATCAATTCTTTTTTTATAAGTAGAAGAAATTGATTCAGAGTTTATTGATAAGCCTACAAATATTGCTGAAATAAAAAGTAGCTTGTTAATTTGAAATTTTTTCTTAACCATATAAAACATAATTTTTAATATATTTAAGAATAGTTATTTTCTTTTTGTATGTTCATCTTAATAATACTCAAAATTACTAATTAATTAAATTTGGCGAATTTCTTATTATTTCTAACTATTATGGCTAACATAGATTTACAATTATAGTACTATATTTTCATAATGACTCTTTTATTTCCCTTAATTTATTCAGCAGCACTTTTTTTCCTTATTTGGAAAGCTTTTACTGTAATGTCAAATGGATGGAGTGCGTATGATAAGGATAAAAAAAATGCATTTACGCCTAACAATCAAAGAAAATATACAATTCACCCTGAATTACTTGATAAATCTGGGAACATAACAGATGAAGAACTATTAACAGTAAGATTCTCTAATGATAGTGATTCTACTTTAGAGAAAGGAACTACTTCTGAATAACCTTTCTATGTTTTTTAAAAGGAGAAAAAATTGGAACAAAGAACCAAAATAGTTGCTTCTGTTATCAGGACTCTTAAACTGCCTCCTAGATTTAGATTAAAAATGTTAAAGGAGGATCCTGTTAGGCTAGAATTAAGTTTAACGCCTTCTTATGGAAAGGATCCTGTAGTTGTCGGTTTAGTTGAATCATTAGATCTGGTTGCTCGTAGAGATAGAGAGGGAAGAATTCCTAGGGATTTACAGGGAACCTGGGATTGGACGGTCAGGCATGGCAAGGTTAGTACTGGTGGTTGGAATCCTTTCTTAAAAGAAGCCTTACAAACAATGTTTGAGACAGGCTTACCTGCAATTATATATGAGGAACTAACTGGTGATGAATATAAACCTGTTGATGGAATCAAACACATTAAATAAAAAATTAACTTTAATTCATATATTGATCAATGAGACGCTAAAATATCAAAAAAGTTAATGTCATGAATGAGGAAAATCAAACAAGGTTTGGATTCGTAAATTTTGCAGAAACCTGGAATGGTCGTTTAGCAATGATGGGTATATTAATTGGTTTAGGGACTGAATTAATTACTGGACAAAGTATACTTAGACAAATTGGTATTGGTTAATATTTATACTTTCATTTTAATTTAATTAATTTCTTCCGCTTCAATTTCAATAGTTTCACTACTAGCATCCTCGGAGTATTTTTTATTATCAATTTCACTAAAATTAGATCCACAATACAGACAACTTTCGTTATCACTGATCATTGTTGTACCACAATTTGTACAAACCTTAAATTTTGATTTAAAAGAATTAATTGTTAAAAAAGCTATAACCACTAATAGTATGGGAGTTAAAAATAATATGATCAGAATATTTCCCAGTAAACTAAATAAGAAGTTAAATCCAAAAAAGAAAATTATTATAAAAGAAATAATACTATAAGTAATAAGACTTTTGTTCATTGAGATATATTACCCTATCTAAAAAATTGTTTCCTATATTTATTTTTTTGCATTTCTACTATAGACATACTTGCAATCACTACACTCCAGCATTGGCCAAAGTATATTATTACTCCTAAGAGCCAAACCCATAAAGTTAATACCAAAAAACCACCTATAAATCCATAAGCTTGAAATCTTACCCCAAGAGATAAGATACTTTTACTCACTGCTAAATTTAACGTTGTTAGTAAAATACCTATCAATATTGCTCCAGGAATTAATGGCTTTAAAGGTACTTTTCTACTTGGTAAAAGAGCTTGTAATAGTAAAGCCATTAAGGAGAAACCAATTAAAGGAACTGCAAATTGACCCACTTGAAGTACAGGCAATCTTAAAATAATTTCTGATAGCCAATTACTTGAAGCAGAGATATCTTTTAACACTTCACCAGGAATCATTCTCAAATTCGCACTTATTTGATCCAAGACCATAAGAAAACCAATAAAGAATACTATTAAGAATGCTTCTACTCTATTTCTTAGAAACTTTGAGGCGTGTTCTTGCCAGTGTAAATAACTCTTTTTTGAAGGTAAAGCATCTTCCCATAATCTTTCTGAACCTCGTTGTAATGATAAGTAGGCATTCCCTGCTGTGAATAATAAAAAAATTGCACCTAAGATACCTGCACCAAAGCCTTGATCGATTAATTTAAACAAAGTCGTCTTTACTAACTCTACAACTGATGGAGGTAAAATCTGCGCCGCTACCTCAATAATTTGCTCATCTAAACCTTCTTGTTTACCAAGGAACCAAGATGCAACAGACAAAGATATTAGCAAAATTGGAAAAAAAGACTGCAATGCATAATAAGCAAATGCAGCACTTAAATCTATACAATCTGATTTACTCCATCTTTCACAAGCACCCCACAAACTCTTGAGAATCCATTTAGTGCTGTGTTGCATATTAACTCCCTTCAAATATTTAATTTATATCTTACTTATTTTAACTAAAAAGTATATTTTGCAAGTGATATTTCTTTTATTATTTAGCTTAAAAGAAGATTTCCCCATTCTTTTAAATCTTTAATGTTTCTCTCTGTTCTTCCGGCTATCAGGGGAAAGTTAACATTAGTTAGGTCCATCCCTTCACGTAAGTTGGCAGGATTAACGTCTAACCAATCAATCTTACAATTTAATTCTTCAAGGATGAGCCATGCTGCTGCGATATCCCATATTTTAGGTGTTGATTCAATCGCTCCAAATGTTTGTCCCATAGCAACACTAGTTAAATTTAGACTTGATACACCAAGAAGCCTTATTTTCCCAGGAAAAATTTCATTAGGTTTTTTTTGCAGGATTTTTATTGATCTACTGCATAAAGAAACACATTGGCTTCTTTGATCATTATTACTTCTAATAATTTTTCTATCATTCATCCAAACACCTTCACCTTGAATTGCTATAAATTTTTTCTTTAATGTTGGAATTATAAGAAATGAGACTTGTGGTTTACCTTTCACAAATCTTGCTATCGAAATAGACCAGTATGGTATTCCTGCCGCAAAATTTGTCGTGCCATCTAAAGGATCTACTACCCAATATGCATCATTGTGAGGAACAATTTTTTCTCCTTCTTCACTCAGAACACCTTCATTTGGAGCTATTTTTGAAAGACCCTCTACAATCGTTTGATCACTCCATATGTCGCAACTCGTAATAAGTGATCCATCCGCTTTATTACTAGCGGTAATATTACCAAAATCTTTAAGTTGTCTATCACTTATAGAATTAAAAAGATTATTTAATTCATTTAATTGTTCTGCTTTTAATTGATTTGATGAATTATTCATTCCCTTATTATGCATTTAATAATCGCAAATGGAATCTTTAAAATCTTCATTTGTATTAATGTCACTATTACAATCTTTATTTTTCAAAAGAAAAGTTAACCTTTCTAATTGATCTATATTAATATTATAATTATAAATTGCGTTAATATTTTTAGATTGAGAAAGTGTTAATTCTTTTTGCCGCATTAAAACATCTTTTAAAGTAGATATTCCCACGTCATATCTTAATCTTGCTAATCTTAAAGCCTCTTTACTCGCACTAATCTCTTTTTTAGTGGATATTATCTTGTCTTTATTTTTTAATAAATTCAAATATGCCTCACTAATATTTTTTTTAATAACGTTCTGAAGATTGAGGAACTTTAACTTTTCAGCTTCAGCCTCAGCTTGTTTAGCTCTAAAAGAATTATTATTTTGCCCTGCATTAAAAAAATTCCATGTTAAGTTAAGGCTTATTTTATTGGAGTAAGTAGATGAGGATCTATCAGGATCAATTTGTTCAGTGAGTGTGCTTCCTTTAGAAAACGAACTTGAAAGACTATTACTAATATAAATAATCGGCAAACTTGCATTCTTAAATTTTTGAGCTTGATTTCTTTTTATTGAATTTTGAAGGGTTATATTTTGTAGTGAATAACTGTTATTTAAGCCACTTTTAACAATTTTTTCTAATGGGTAAAACCAAAATCCAATTAATTTTTGTTTCTTTTCGATAGTAAATTCTTCTTCAAGATCAATATTAAAAATTTCTTTCAGTGATATTAAATTTATTTCTTTGGTAATTGTTTTTTCTTTAAGAAGCTGTTTATCTCTCTCAAGCTGAGAATTGGCTTCTAATACTTCAAATTTAGTTCCTATACCAACCTCTAATTTGGCATTAGCGTCTTTTAAGCTTGTATTAGATAATTCAACAGCAATTTCAGCATTTTTTTCTTCTTGTATTGATTTTTGATATTTATGATATCGAGATTTTGCCTCTTGAATTAAATCTTGCTTTTTTATTTTGTAGTTATTTCTTGCTATTTCATATCTGTTTTTAAAAGATTTTATTTCCGGTCCTCTCGCAGGATCAATGATATCCCACCTCAAATTAAGGGATGGATTTATTTGATATTGAGATGTTTTAGTATTAGTGGTCTTGTTATTAAAACTTTTTGAGTAAAGATATTGAGGGAGACCATTAGCATTTAAATTTAGCTTGGGATATCTTTGGGATAATTTGCTTGATAAATCGAAAGATGATGATTGCACTAATTTTTCCAAAGATTTGAGCTCTAAATTACTTTTTGATACGATATTTGGTATATCTTCAAACTTAATTAATCTTTGTTTTAGTAATTTTTTAACTGATGTTTCCTCTTTTAAACCATAAATTTCAGCCTTGCTTTCATTAGGTATTATCAAAAAGAAAGGAATTATTAAGCAACAATTAATTAAAGTTTTAAACATGATTAATTAAATTTTTACCAGAACTTTTTCCAACTAGATCCTTAATAATATCATTTGCTTCATATACAACGTGAATTTTTGTACCTAAATTTTTTTCTACATCTTCTATTTTTGTATCATCTAAAAAAAGATCACTACCAACCTTTAGCATCATCGAAGGTATATAAATTGCTTCTCCTAGATCTTTATCCTTTAAACCTTTAATCAAGTCTTCTCCTGTTAACAGTCCAGTCACTACTTGTTCTTGACCCCAGTATTGACTTGGTAATCCATAAAGATTTATTTTTAAATTTTCAATTTTATTTAATTTTTCTTGAGTTGGGACAAGAGCTTCATAAACTAATTTACCAACTATCCAACTTACATTTCTTTTTTTAGCTAATTTTTTTGGTAGAGATTTTGTCTCAGTTTCCAACATTTTTAAAAAGCTACGAATTGTTCCCACACCGTTTGATTCTTGTGGCATATTTTCATAAGTTTTATACTTGGGTAATTTTTCACCTGCAATCAAGTACCATTCATCAGATAACCAACAGAATCTTGTCCCAAGTTTTTCCTGCATCATTTTTTGAATATTTTCTACTTGGAGAATTGTTTTTTTTGCATAACATTCATCAATAGCTATTAATCCATCATCTTCTGGTCTAAATCTTGTTAAACCTACAGGAACAATAGCTACAGATAATACTGTTTGTTTTTCTTTAGACCAAAAATGTGAGAGATCTATAATTGATTTCTCAAGTATTTTATTATCATTTATTTCTGGACATACAACTATTTGTGCATGTATTTGAAGAGCGTGTTTTTCAAACCACTTAATCTGATTTAAAATTTCTCGCGCATTTTTGTTTCTTAGTAATTTTTCTCTTATATCAGGATCAGTTGCATGAATAGATATGAAAAGAGGAGAAAGATTTTGGGTAGATATTCTGTTCCAATCTTTTTCCTTTAAATTAGTTAATGTTAGATATGATCCGTATAAAAAACTTAATCTATAATCATCATCTTTAAGATATAAGCTTTTTCTCTTACCTGAAGGTTGTTGATCAATAAAACAAAATGGACATTTATTATTACATTCTTTGAGAGAATCAAATAAAGCCTCTGTAAAATTTATACCCAAACTAGAATCTTGATCTTTTTCAATTGTAATGTTATGAACTTTATTATTTTTATCCAAAACTGATATTTCTAAGATTTCATCGCATATCAATATTTGATAGTCAATTAAATCTCTTGGTTTTATACCATTGATACTTAAAATAGCATCTCCAGATTCGAACCCTGCTTCATCTGCTATTGAATTGCTTTCAATACTTTCTATTAAAGCCGGGTTTATTTTGTGACTATTTTCTGAAATTAATACATCATTTGAATTTTCTAGATAATTAGTTTCTTGCCACACAGTACAAATGCTAGATTGCTGTAATATTCTTATTCTAAACCTATAAAAGACTCAAAGCCTATTAAATGCTTTTAATATATTTAATATATTTTGGTTTTTTGTAGTTTAAATTCTATGGAATATGAACTTCAGATTTATTTAACTTAAGTCAAAATTAAACAAAAGTTTCACTTTTCATTATTAGTTCATTGAAAGAAGTAATCTCTAAAAATTTGAGTAAAGAAAATCATTATAAATCGATGTTTGTTGAAGATATTCATGTCGTTGAAGGCACTTACCTTACACAAGCAAAAACCTTAAGATTCTGGTCATCTTTTTTTGTAATATTACCTATATTTTTACAAGCTCCTTGGGTGAGATTTCAGCCAAATAGTGCTTTAATATTTACTTTTTTTATTTTAGCAACAGGAATATTTTTATCTAGTGAACCTTCAAAAAAATTCTTTATTATTGGATCATTATTGTTAGGTGTAGCAGGTAGTTGGCTTGGTGGCTCACTATTTTGGGGTTGGTTAAGTGCTCATCCAATCCTTCATATTCCAGTTGAGGCAGTCGCTCTTCCTCTCGCTTTAATTGGATTAGGTACAAAGTGGAAGATAGGATCAAGCTTTTACATAGCATCTTTGGTTGGGACAGCTATTACTGATTTAACTATATTTTTTACTGGCTTAATGGATAAATGGATGGATGTGATTAATGCTGACTCTGAAATTGCTCCTTTTATACTCCAAGAAACTTCTGAAAATCTTATTAATATTAAGCCTTTATCTATTATTTTCATTATTGGTTTTTCTCTTTGGTTACTTTCCAGAAAAATTGCTGCATATTCTTCTATAAATACTTCTAATGGTAGATCTGCTTTAGTATCTAGTTATGTTTTGCAAACTACATTAATAGTTGATGGAATTTTTATTTTGCTTGCAATAATACAGCCAAATTTCAGTGGATTGGTTTAATGTTAAGGCCCCCATTCTCCAAAAATCTGATTGAATTTAATAATTGGGACGTCATTGTTATTGGTGCTGGAGCAGCAGGTTTAATGGCTTCACTAGAACTGCCAGATAATTTAAATGTACTCCTTTTAAATAGAAATACTAGTAAAGTATCTTCAAGTAGATGGGCTCAAGGTGGAATAGCATCTGTTATTAAGCCTGATGATTCCTTTGAATTGCATATTGAGGATACATTACAAGCAGGAGATGGATTATGTGATATTAAAGCTGTTGAAATGTTAGTTAGAGAGGCGCCAAATTGTGTTGATAATTTACAAAGGCTAGGAATGATTTTTGATAAGAATTTAGATCAATTATCAACAACTTTGGAAGCGGCTCATTCTCGTAGAAGAGTACTGCACGTTAAAGATAGAACAGGAAGAGCTCTTGTTGAAGTTCTCGAAGATCATGTTGAATCTAAGAAAAATATTTTGCACTGCAGAGGTGTAAGGGTAACGGAATTATTAGTCGAAAATAAAATCTGTAAAGGTGTACAAGTGTTAGATGGATCAAATTTATATTGGATTTTTTCTAAGGCAGTTGTATTAGCTACAGGAGGGGGTGGACATCTTTTCACAAATACAACAAATCCATCCCAATCAGCGGGGGAGGGGATTTCACTCGCTTGGAAAGCAGGTGCTTTGATTCAAGATTTGGAATTTATACAGTTTCATCCCACTGCCTTAAAGTTTTACGGAGCCCCTTGTTTTTTGATTTCTGAAGCTTTGAGGGGAGAAGGCGCTGTTCTAGTTGATAAATATGGGAATAGTCCAGTCGATCATTTAAAAGATAAAGAATTATCTTCTAGAGATCAAGTCAGCAGAGCTATTTTAAATAATATGATTGAGAATAATATTGATCATGTTGGTTTAGATTTACGATTTATTGATCCAGATAAAATCGTAAAAAGATTTCCAACAATATTACATAGATGCCAAGAATATGGAGTAAATCCATTGAATGAAGTTATTCCAGTCGCTCCAGCTGCACATTATTGGATGGGGGGAGTGTATACAGATCTAAATGCTTCGACAACTATTCAAAACTTATATGCTGTTGGTGAAGTTGCCTCAACAGGAGTTCATGGAGCTAATAGATTAGCAAGTAATTCATTAATGGAATGTCTCGTCTTTGCTAAAAAAATGGCATCAATAAAATTAGATTCGGGTTTAACTAAATATATTGAACGTATAGATAACAGTGTTCAGATAAAAGATGTTGATAAAGATTTATTTGGCAAAATCTCAAGTCATATTGAAGCATTGAGAAAATCTTGCTGGGAAAGTATTGGTGTATCTCGTTCTAAAAATAAAATGGAATCATTTGCCTATGATTTAGATAACGATAAATCTTCTTTCATTGATAATTCTATTTTAAATCTTGTAAAAAAAATTGAGTTTGATCAGAAGTTATCACTTGATGAACAAAATAGAAGAGCACTTAATTTGTTAATCGATTTACAAAATAGAAAAATTACGACAAGACTTTTAGTTGAGGCTTGCCTTTTTAGAGAGGAAAGTAGAGGTGGACACTATAGAATTGATTATCCAAATAAAAATAATCTTTGGGTATGCCACTCAAATCAAATAAGGAATCAAAAAATCAAAAGAAGTCCTATTCAAAGTTGATCTCTCCATCATAATTAGTCATTTCCGCAAGTTCATTTAAACTCATAGTGCCACTATATATTTGATTATTAATTTCCCAAGAAGGAAATCCTTCAATTCCTTTTTCTTGACAAAGTTTATATTGATTATCTTTACCATCTCTAGCACATTCAACAATTATTAGTTCTTTAACAGCTTTTTTCCCGAAAAGTTGCTTTTGATCATTGCAATGAGGGCACCAATATGCACTGTACATAACGATATTATTATCGTAAAGATATTTTGCGAAGTTAATTTTTTCTAGTGAACTTACAGTTGTAATTTGGGGAGATACTTTTTCATTAGATAAGGTAATTTCGTTTGCTCTAGCAGGATCAACTTGATTAGACCAAATTAATCCCCCAATTAAAACTGTAAAAGCAACAATTAAACCTCTATAAAACATAGTTTCTCTGTTATCAAACCTTGCTCCAATAATAGTGAGAATAAAAATAGATAAAGATAAGATTGCAGAAAGTAAACAAAAAAAACAAAAAGATTTAATTTTTATAATCATTATGCTTATTAATAAGATGCTGAAGACTGAAGATCCGCAAGATATCAGATATAAAATCCACCAAAAATTCTTAAAAATTTTCTGTTTCGGAGATATGATTTTTGAACTCAAAATTAATACTAGGAATAATATAGTTGAATAAGTTAAAAGGCCTGCAAATGAGAGAGGTATATTTAATTGATCATTTTTTATTAGCGTTCCCCATGGACTATTCAAAACTGCATCACATCCTTTATTTAAACCAGGGCAACTTAATGAATTAAACAAACCCCAATTTTTTAAAGTTATTGAACCAGTATCAATAATTCCAATAGTACTTAAAATAGCCATCACTATTTTTGGCCATTTTAAATTTTTTTCATTTTTAATTTTTATTGTGTTTAAAGACATTCAAAGGCAGATTTTATATTTATAAATTTATTTTAATATTATTATTAAACACTTAACACTCTTGGAAATTTTTGTTTGTTCAATTAATTTTTTAAATTAATTTGACTGCTCTAAGTAGTTTATCTAAAGCAAATGCTGCTATAAATCCAAATGCAAGAAAACCTAAATAAAAAATAATGTTCATAGTTTTTTTTTTTAATTTAGCACTTACTTTATAGGGGGATTAATTTAGTTTAATTTCTTAATCTTGTATATACTCATAATCTTTCAATAAACATTCTTCTGCCTTTTGTAATTCTCTTCCGAGATACAAAGCATGATCTAATTTTGAAATTAAATTATTATTTTTTTCTGTAATTAAAATCCCAATTTCCTTAGCAGTATTTCCTTCAAAGATTTTATTGTATTGTCTTTTATTCTGCTTATCACATTGTATTGGTTTATTAGTAATAGGATCTAAAGCTATTCCTTTTTCATCAATATTATTAAGATAATGTTCAACAACTATTTTTTTATTAATTTGATCGATCTTTACAATAAAATATCCAGACGAGTCAAGAACTATATCTCTTTGAGATAATTTCTTATCAGTAATTTCATTTTTTCTTTTTAAATCCTCAATAGCCATATAATTAAAAAATTATTTTCATTATACTTTCTTTACAAATTTTTATTTGAATATTATTTTTGTGCTTAAAAGAAATCAACCTATATTTAAAATTTTATTTTATTAATTACAAATTTATTTTTTAAAAGGAATAGAATTATTTTCATCTTGGATGCTATTTAAAGTCTCTTTATTGACTTTGTTTAACCATTGAACGATTATATTTTCCATATTATTATTAAACCATTTATGTAAACTGTTTGTTCCTTTGGCATAAAAACCTCTTCTCCTTTTGTGCTGCCCACCAGCACCTGGATCAAAGTATTTAATTTTATTTTTAATTGCCCATTCTATTGGCTGATAGTAGCATAATTCAAAATGCAAGTAATTTATTTCTTTTAAGGAACCCCAATATCTGCCCCATAAATTATCCTTATTTCTGATACACATCGACATGGCTATTGGTTTAGTTGATGTCTCTTCAAAGGCGCTAAAGATAATTAAATTTTCTTTTGTTTTGATGCTATTTTTAAAAAAATCATAGGTAAGATATTTGCTACCCCATACTCCCCATCGCAAGCAATGTTGTTCATAAAAAAGATGCATAATATTCATTAAATCTTCATTAATATTTTTTTCAGTAAAAATTTTTATTTTAATTTTCTCATTATTAATTGATTTTCTTTCTTTTCTGATATTTTTTCTTTGATTTGAATTAAATCTCTTTAAGAATTCTTCAAAATTTTCTTCTCCGATTGATTCCCATTGGCTTCTTATATTGATCCATTTGTGATAATTATATTTATTTAATAATTTCTCCCATTCTTTATCAATATATAAAAAATTACAGCTAAGTATATTATTCTTTTTAGCAAAACCTTCAATATAATTCAAAAGCATTTCAGTTATTTCTTCTTTGTTTGAATTTTCTTTATATATAAATTGATATCCCTCTATAGGACTATAAGGACTCATACCAATAAGTTTTGGATAATAAGCTAAATTTAAATCTTGGGCTAATCTTGCAAATGATTGATCAAAAATAAATTCGCCGTAACTATGATTCTTCAAAAAAAGAGGTGCTATCCCATGCAATTCTTTATCAAGATAAAGAAGAAAGTATAGTGGTTGCCAGCCTGTTTTTTGAGATACACTTTTTGATGTCTCAAGATTTAAAAGCCATTCCCATTCATAAAAAGGGTTATCTAATTTTTTTGCAAGATTATTCCAAACATTTTTCTCAACATCTTGAATCCTTAATTTAATTTCTATATTATATTTTTCATTAATCATGAGTAATTATTTTTAATTGATCTTTTTTGTATAATGAATGAAGACTTCGCTTGTTTTTAATACTTTAGTCATTTTAATTTTCCATCTATTTTCAAAATTGAAAATTTCATTTTTTTCTTTACAAGGGATCCATGTGTATTGTCCTCCAATAACTTTTGGACAAATAGTTATTTTAATTTCATCTAACAGATCTTCGTTATAGAAAGATTCTATTAACTTAGCCCCTCCTAACAAGGCGATTCTTCTTATACCCTCCTTTTTTAAAATATTTAATGTCTGAAGCCATGAATTTTCATAAAACAGTATTTTATCAAAATTAATTTTTGAATCTTTTATATTTCTATTTGAGCTTATTAACCATCTCTTTATAGGTTGATTGAAATACATCCAACTTTTTGAGAAATTTTCACTATTGCCAGCAATAATGGATATTGGTTGATTAACTGATATTTCTTGTCTTTTTTTTCTGATTAAGAAAGTGCTTTGATGGGCTTTTAATGTTCCAGAACCAAACAAAGTTGCATCAACTTTTGTAAGAGATTTATTTAGTAATTGTTTATCATATTCGCTTCCAAGATGTGTTTCTCCACCTTGAGGTAAAGCAATTCTTCCATCTAAACTACTAGCAATAACCAGTATTATTTCAGGTCTTTTCAAACTTGAGTTACAAGACTATTTTTAAGATTAATTTGTAGAGAATTATTCAAACTTTGTTCAACATAAATTTCTGCAGCGTTGTTTGGACTTTCTTGAAGTCTAACTTTATGCAGATTTGCTCCTATATTTTTTATAGGATTAGACAATATATCAGAAATATACAATGCGATATTTTCACAGGTAGGCACACAAGTCTTAAAGTACTCAATATCTTTATTTAAAAATGTATGATCAAGTTGCTCAACAATTAGATCATCAATAATATTCTGGAGCGAAGGTAAATCACATATCATTCCAGTCCTTGGATCTATATCTCCTCGAACAGTTACATCAAGAAAATAATTATGTCCATGGCCATTAATTCTTGCACATTTTCCATAAATTCTTTTATTTTCACTAAGAGAAATCTCATCTTTAGCTAATCTATGAGCTGCATTAAAATGAGTTTGAACTGTTAATAAAGCTTCCATTTTTTTTCCATGATAATCTGCCCAAAGAGTAGGGCTTTCATACAGTCTTAGTGATGTTAATGGTAAATCATTTTTTAGACGATTCCAAATAATACTAACAAGAGCTTCTGTTGTAGGGAGGATTCCTGCATCAGAAGACATATCAAATTCTGGCCAAACTTCATTTAAAAAACGGAAATCTAATGGTCCAGTTACTTTATCTTTAATAGAATGTTTGACATCAGAAAGATTTAAAACCATCCCGTATGGATCTAGTTCACCTCCCATTGATACTATCAGCTCATAATTATGACCATGCCCTGGAGAAAAACTACATTTTCCAAAAAGTGCAAAATTTTCTTCAGGACTTTTTTCTGGAAGCCAATAGCGATGACTTGAACTAAAACAGGCACGGCGAGTAATAACACATTCACGCCCTTCCCCATGTTTATGATTGGAATGATTTAGTACCATCTTTACCTGTATTATTACTATCTTAAGGGCTCAAATACAAATTTGTCTTCATGGAAGAAACTTTTATCAATAACATTACTAATCTTTTAAAAGGTAGAAGTATATTTTTAATAGGTATGATGGCGTGTGGAAAATCAAAAACAGGGCCAAAACTAGCTCAGCTACTTAAATATAAATTTATTGATTTAGATTCATTAATTGAAAAAGTATCTAAAAAATCGATTTCAAAAATCTTTGAAGAAGATGGAGAAAAAAAATTTAGAATGTATGAGAGACAATGCCTCCAAGAAATTATTAAATATCCTTCACTTGTAGTTTCAACTGGTGGTGGAGTAATAACAAAAAAAGAGAATTGGGGTATCTTAAGGCAAGGTATTGTAATCTGGATTGATCTTGAGAAAAAATATGCGATAGAAAGACTGAAAAATGATATGAATAATAGACCTTTGCTTAAGGGAAGAGATATAGAGGAAAATTATTCTGCGATTTTTAAATCGAGGAAATCCTTATATGAACAAGCAGATTTAAGAATTAAAGTTCAACATGAAAATATAGAGCAAGTTACTAAAAAAATTATTAGTGAATTACATAAAATTATATCTTTTTAATCTGGATCAATTCTTACAGCAAACCACTTTATAACATAGCCACTTTTAACCTCTAGTTCATAGGTGTCTTCAAGAAATTTTGATAAAGTTTCTTCCTTTTCAAAATTTTCATTTTGATTTATTGTTGTAATATCACTCTTTTTAAACCAATCTCTTAACCATTTTATAGCTTCTTCTCTTGAAACGATTCTCTCTTTCTTATCAGGTTCTAATAAAACGAAATGATCTTCAGATCTTATTAATGGATTTGACATGATAAATTTTTTTTTAGGCCTGATTTGCTTGTTTTTTTCTCAAGCAATTAATTTTACCGAAGTACATGCATTACCTAGTAAAAATATAGAGCAATTTTTAATTAATAGGGAAAAAATATGGCCTAATTGGAATTTAACTAAATTAAAATCATCAAATATAAATCAGGATTTAATTTATCCTGAGTGGTTTGAAGGCGACTGGATTGTAAAATCTGAAGATTTAAATAATATGCAAGAAACAATTATTTATAAAGTCAATTTTTTAAAAAATGAAATGGGTAATATTGTTGGTAATAGATCCAAAAATTCAGAGTCAATAGGAAAAGAAATCTTTGGAGATCAGCTTCAAAAGGTAAAAATTGATCCAAAGTCTTTTAATAACCAAGTTATATATTTAAAAGATAGTGAATATATAGATTCTAGAGTAACGGGAAGAAATCAAATCTTTGATAGTGACTTATTTTTTTCTGATGAGTTCTTTATTCAGAAAAATCATAAAAATGGTATTTCTCGTATAAATCAGGTAGAAGTTATGAGCAAGTTTTATAAATGTAATTCAGAAGGTAATACCGGTAATAAAAGAAGTTATGATATTTGTGGTTTCCAATATGTGGCAACTTATGGATCAAGAGTAGGGGAACCAAATATAAAAGCAATAACAACAAATCAATATAGATTAACTTTTAAATATTCTGAGATTTAGCACTAAATATTAATTCTTCTAAATTGTCTCTCCACTGGAATATATTTTCTAAGTATGGATTATTTATGAATTCTTGACATCCTTCCCCCGCTAAAATTGGGCCTGCAGAGGTTGGGAATTTTAATAAGGATAGTTGAGCAGCAATTGATATATCAGCTATCGATAAAGTATCTCCAATTAAAAACTTTTTATTTATTAATGATTTAGATAAAGCTTCTAAAATCTTTTGTAAGTCAATATTGCTTTTGTTCGATAAAACAATATTGGATAGTTTACTAACATTATTAAAAGGTAATTTATCAATTACACCTTTTATCGAAGATGGGAAATCATCTGGAACTAATGCACTTCTCAATCGCGGATTTTCCAATGCCGATGTTATCAATACTTTTTTGCAAGTGGAAGCCATTGTTGTGTCTGCCCAGTCTTCAATTAATTTCGATTGAGCTAATAACATTGGATCTTCAGGAAATAATTTATCTGAATCATAGTTATTGTCTATATATTCGCAGATATTTGAAGAATCACTAATAATCTGGTCATTATCATCTTTGATAACTGGTAATTGTTTTTGACCAGATATTTGAAAAATTTCAATTTGGCCAATACCAGGCTTAATTTCTTCAATACGATATGGAATTTTTTTTGCATGAAGCGCCATTCTTACTTTTAGACAAAAAGCACTGTGCCTAAATTGATATAATGTAATCATAAAACTATGGTTTTTAAAAACCTAGCTAAAAAAGTAATCTTTTTGTGGGGTTTATGGGCGAATTCTTTTCTAACGTAGCAAGATACCCTAAATATTTAATTACAATTATTGTTGGTGGAATTGTTGCTTTATTAGGACCTCTATTTAAGAATATTTCAAATCCAGTCACTGCTGTTGCTTTAATCTCCTCTATTATCAGTGCAATGATCACAATCTTTTTTGTTTTGCAGGCAATGACTAATTCTAATCAATTATAAATTTATGTCGCAAACTCGCCGAATACAAAAAGTTTCTTCTCTTTTAAAAAAAGAATTAAGCTTAATCTTAAATAATGACCTAAATGAACCAGTAATTTCAGATAATTTTATATCTATTTCTAAAATTGAAATTTCCCCTGATTTGTATTACTGCAAAATCTATATTACTCTTGCAGTGGAGGATGAAAAAAAAGAAAAAATAGTGGATAGTTTAAATAATTTAAA
Organism: uncultured Prochlorococcus sp.; assembly: GCA_902624085.1. Taxonomy (GTDB): domain Bacteria; phylum Cyanobacteriota; class Cyanobacteriia; order PCC-6307; family Cyanobiaceae; genus Prochlorococcus_A. Next base: position 7,206 of record CACNWD010000005.1, on the reverse strand, counting down.
AAGCTTTATTAGACATAAGTTAACTCAAAGGGTTGAAATGAGAAGAATTCCTGAATTAACATTTAAGATAGATAGAGCTTTAGAAAAAGGCTTAGCTGTATTAAAAGTGCTTGATAAATTAAGAGATCAAAAAAATAACTTGTAAATTGAATTATGAAAGAGATTAAATTACCTTTGCAAGATATAAATATTGTAATTACACGTGCTAAAGGTCAAATTTCTGAGGCAAAAAAAATTTTTAAGAATACAGGAGCTTCTGTCTTTGATTTGCCAGCTTTGGTTATCGATTATCCCGATGATATCGCACCTTTAGATACGGTTATAGATCAAATAAATAAATTTGATTGGATTATTTTTTTAAGTAGCAATGGGATCAAGTATTTAAATAAAAGATTGTTAGATAAAGGTTCCTCTTTAAAAAAATGTTCTAATCAATTTAAAATTGCCGTTGTAGGTGAAAAAACTGCCCAATATTTAAATAATAATGGTATTAATGCTGATTATATACCTCCAGATTTTATAGCTGAGAGTTTAGTTAAGCATTTCCCCTCTCTTGTAAAAGATTTGCAGATTTTAATTCCAAGGGTTCAAAGTGGCGGAAATAATTTTATTATCGATAACTTGCTTAGACGTGGGGCTTTGGTAAAAGAAGTAGCAGCATACGAATCAAGATGTCCTGAATCAATTCCTTTAGAGACAATAAATGCTTTTAAAAGTAAAACGATTGATGCAATATTATTCTCAAGTGGTAAGACAGTTAAAAATACTGCTTTTTTATTGCATAAGCAGTTCGGTAGAGAGTGGGAATCTATTCTTCATGGAGTAAAGTTATTTAGTATTGGTCCACAAACGACTTTGGAGTGCCAAAGGAATTTTGGAAGAGTTGATAAAGAAGCTGATAAATATACTTTTGATGGGTTACTTAAAGCAACTATAAATTACTTTAGTTAGTAATATTGATTGAATAGTTTTTTTCGACAAGATTTTTAAATCTATCTATATTTGCCTGTAATTCATTAGTAACCATTTTACCTAAAATATTTTCTTCCATTAATCTCGCAATCATTTTTGGTAATTCATAAGTTACAGAAAGATTGACTGATGTTGAGTTAGAATTTTCCATACTAAATATTACTGAACCTTTTGTTGGTAGACCTCCAATTGATTCCCACTTTAACTTTTGTCGTTCAATTCTTTCTGTGATTTGAGCTTTCCATTTAAATCTAAAACCATTTGCAGCAAGCGTCCACTCAGTTAAATCAGGAAGTGTTGAGGTCTCTTGGTCAATTGTTTTAACGGACTCTATCCAACTCATCCATAGAGGCATGGAATCTAAATCACTCCACGTATGCCAAACATTTTCTAATGGAGCATTAACAGTTGTTATAACATCATGCTTAAGCCAAATTCCCATAATTAGCTAACCGCGAGATTTTTTGCTAATTTTACTTCTTTATTAAGCATAACTGATGCGGCTAAATGGCCACTCATTGTAGCACCTTCCATTGAATCTATATAGTCTTGCTTAGTATAACTTCCTGCAAGATAAAAGTTTTCTATCGAAGTTTTTTGATTAGGTCTAAATGGATCCATCCCAGGTGCTTCTCTATAGAGAGATTGCGGTATTTGGACAACATTGCTCCATAAAAGATTTAAATTTTTAGATGATGGGAATAATCTTCTCACTTCTTTATCAATTTCTTCAGTAATTTTTTCTTTGGATCTCCCAATCCAGCGATCTCCTGGGGTGAGGACACACTGCAGTAATGAACCCATATTTTCTTTTCTATAGTCTTCAGGACTTGTTAGTGCAAGATCAGCAAAACAACTAAATGATGCGTCTGCAGAATATAAAAGGTTATCTAATCCTGAAGGCTTATTAACATTTGTATTATTTTTATTTAATTCTGTAACCCATCCATCATACCTTAGTTGTATTGTCGCTACAGCAACAGCTCTCAACTTACTTATACCTTGAAAATCACTCAATTCATACCATTCTTTTGGAATTATTTTTTTTATTCCAGGGACATCACAAGCAGCCAAGTATTTATCCGCGGATATTGATTTCTCTCCTTCTGATGTATCCATTAATAATTCATCAACAATAAATGATGAACAATTCTTTTGATAACTAATCTTTTTAACTTTATGATTTAAGTGTATTTTTGCACCTTTTTTTGTTATGTAATCTACGATTGGCTTAGTTAGCCATTTATGGGGAGATCCCTTTAATAAATTAAGCTTAGAAGCTTCTGTTTTAGCAGCAAACATCATAAAAATCGTCAACATACAACGAGCAGAAATATCATTGCAATTTATAAAGCCTAAGGCATAAGCTATAGGGTCCCACATTCTTTTTAAGCTTCTTTCACTACCTCCATGGTTCATGAACCATTGCTTGAAACTTATTTTATCAAGTTCTCTTATGATAACCATTGCCCCCTCATAATCAATTAATCCTCTCACAATGGGGCTTGTTCCTAATGCAAGGGCATTTCTTATCTTATCTACTATATTTAATTGTTCAGTTGTAAAAAAAGCCTTTAAACCATTAAAAGGTGCCCCAATAGGAAATCTAAAATCCAATGATTTTAGATCTCCCCCATTATTTATGAAAAGATGTGTATGTTCTTTAGGAAGTATATTTTCTAAAGCTCCAACCTTCTCCATTAATTTAAAAAGGTTCGCGTAATTATAAAAAAATACATGTAGACCCATTTCTATATGGTTACCTTCTTTATCTTCCCAACTTCCAACTTTTCCTCCCCAAAATGAACGGCTTTCATATATGTCAACAGTGTGACCAGAATCAACTAGATCTACTGCTGCTGTTAACCCAGCCAAACCAGAACCAACTATCGCAATTTTCACGTTTTCATTTAATTATAACAAAAATAATACTCATTTATAACAAAAAGAATATGCTAAGGGTGTGAGTAATGCACCAAGCTAATCATTTTTATATTATAGGTAATGAATTACTTCAAATATGACAGAAACCAAAATTAATGAAAAATTAAAAAATTCTGATGATGGGAAGGGAATACTTATTACTGGTACCGCGATACAACAAATTTCTAATTTGATTAAAAATCAAGTTGACAAACAAGCACTGAGAGTTGGAGTAAGATCTGGAGGATGCAGTGGGATGAGTTATACAATGGATTTTATAGGAGAAGATGAGATAAATTCAGATGATAAAATTTATCATTATTCACTAAGCGAGGATGTTGCTTTTCAAGTTGTATGTGATCCGAAAAGTTTACTTTATATCTATGGGATGCAGTTAGATTTCAGTACTGAACTTATTGGGGGAGGATTTAACTTTACTAATCCCAACGCATCGCAAACATGCGGATGTGGTAGTTCTTTTGCTGTTTAAACAATTTTAGTAATATGAATGATATTGAAGCAGAATTTAATGCAGCTTTATCTAGATATGAAGCAGGAGAAGATTTACTACCTTTAGTGGATGATTTTAAGAAAATAATTAATCAAATTCCTAATCATTTTGCCGCATGGACTTGTTTAGCATGGCTTTACTTGTTGCTAAAAAATAATAGCGAGGCACTATTCGCAGCTAAACAAGCTGTTAGATTAAATGGTCAAGATTTGCAAGCACGTATGAATCTGTCTTTAGCCTTATTAGCTACAAATACAAAAGGTGTTAGAGAAAATATTGATTTAATTAAAAGGATTATGATTATGGCTCCTGATTTAGTAAAAGATCTTAAATTATCAGTTGAAGACGGGTTCTCAAAATATCCAGAATGGCCAGAATTAAAAAAAGTTAAAAAGTGGTTGGATTTGTAAGTTGTCCAGAATTTTAGTTTTAAGTAATGGTCATGGTGAAGATATATCTGGTTGCATTTTAGCGAGAAGATTAATCTCAATTGGAAATAAAGTTGAAGCTTTACCAATAGTTGGTTCAGGTGAAGCATATAAAAAAGAAAAAATAAATATTATTGGCAAAACAAGAAAATTTAATACTGGAGGATTAGGTTATAACTCTTTAAAAGGCAGATTATATGATTTATTTAATGGTCAGATATATTATTTTTTTAAAAAAATTTGGCTTGTTGTTCATATAAGGGGGAAATATGATTATTTCCTTGTAGTTGGTGATATAGTCCCAATTTTTTTTGCATGGTTATCTAGAAAAAAATATTTTACATATTTAGTCGCATATTCAAGTCATTACGAGGGTAAACTAAATCTTCCTTGGCCATGTAAATATTTTTTAAAATCACCAAATTCAATAAAAATTTACACAAGAGATCTCCTTACCTCTATTGATTTAAGTAATCAATTAAAAAAAGAAGTTCTTTTTTTAGGTAATCCATTTGTTGATAAATTATTAAAAAATAATATTAAGGATTCACATAATTCATTTCATATCGCTTTATTGCCTGGAAGTAGAATTAATGAGCTGATAAATAACTTTGATTTAATGCTTGATATTATTCAACAACTTGCTAATTATAAATTTTTTAAAAAAATAAAATTTAATTTTGCTCTTTCATCAGATTTTAAAAAAGAAAATGTACAAAATAAATTGGAAATGAGAAATTGGCAATTTGAAAAGTTATTATCTAGTAATTTTAAACTTCTATATAGTTATAAATGTATTAAAGTTTTTTTTAAATGGAATTCTTTTGAGAATATTTTAACTGAATCTGATTTAGCAATAAGTATGTCTGGTACAGCTGCTGAACAAGTAGTAGGCATGTCAAAACCAGTCATACAAGTAGAAGGTAAGGGCCCTCAGTTTACCAAGTCATTTGCAGATGCTCAGCGTAGATTATTAGGAAAGCATGTTTATTGCTTTACAGATTTTTCTAATAGAAATGAGCAGATTAATGGAACTATAGATTTGATTATTAAAATCATGTATCTAATGAAGTTAGATAATTCTTTTTTGAAATCTTGTAAGGAGAATTCAATTAATAGACTTGGAAATAAAAATGCTACCGTAAAAATAACATCTGATATAGAAAAGTATTTAGTCAATGATTGATTTTATTTCAAGATTTGATTTTAAAAAATATTTGGATAATTTTCTATTATGTAATTTATTTATAGTAATTATTAGTGCATTATTTTTTATATTTTCATTGATTATGGAAATAAATGGTAAATCTATTTTTCTTGACTTTTTTAGGAGGATTTGGGAGCCTTTTATATTACCTGCAATAACAATTTTAATTTTAAGTACATTATTGATAGCATTTATTTCTTGGTTAAAGAAGATAGTGCTCCCTGTAGAAGAGGATATTTAAATTTAAAAAAATTATTTAACTTAATGCTTTTTATCTTTTGGCCTTCTAATAACAATTTAGCACCATCTCCTAAAATTAATTTTAAAGTTGCACCTGGAACAGGTAATAAATTTGGTCTTTGAAGGCACTGGGCTAACGTAGATGAAAATTCTCTCATCTTGACAGGTTCTGGAGATACAGCATTAATTATTCCTGAATATTTTTTATCTTTGATTCCATTGACAATAATATCGCATAAGTCATCTATGTGAATCCAGCTCATCCATTGATTCCCATCGCCAATAGGGCCTCCTAATCCTACTTTAAATATTGGTAGCATTTTACCTAACGCCCCACCATTAACTCCTAGTACTATCCCAATCCGCAGGATGACTAATCTAGTAAAGAATGGTTTTTGAGAAGCAGCTTCTTCCCACTTTTTGCATAAATTCGCAAGAAAATCTTCACCACTTGGGCTTGTCTCATCAAATATCTGATCTAAACTAGTCCCATAAAAACCAATAGCGGAAGCATTTATAATTACTTTTGGATTAATTTTATTTTTTTTTAGACTTTTCATCAAATTTAAAGTAGTATTTATTCTGCTCTTTTCAATTTCTAATTTTTGTTCCTCTGACCATCTTTTGTCTGTAATAGGTTCTCCACTAAGATTTATAACCCCATCGCAACTTTTAAGTTGATTTAATAGGTTGACATCATTCCAACTTTTCTCTTGAGCCAAATTTAATTTCAAAAATGCAATTTTTTCAAAGGAAGAATTAATTTTTAACTGATTAATATTTTTTCTACTAATTAAACATAAATCATGTCCATCAGATATTAATTTTGGGATTAAACTCTTTCCAATAAAGCCAGTGCAACCTAACAATAAAATTCGCATTTTTTTTATTAATATTATTAAACCTTAGATAATTTTTTTATTTTCTGCAGACTTTTAGAAAACATTTCTTGTTTTATTTTGTAAGATGTATTTTTATGTCTAATTTAATAGATTATTATAAAGATTTGAACGTGAGTTTATGGCGGAATCAATACAAAAAAAACCACTTAAAAAAGGAAGTTTAGTCGTCCTAGATAAGGAAAAATATATAAACAGTGTGGAATCTTTGGCGAGTGATATTGAATTACCAAATTATGTATTTGAGGGACCAGGTGAAATACTTGGTATTAAAGAGGATTATGCACAAGTAAGATGGAGAAGGCCAGTCCCAGATGTATGGTTTAAATTAGAGCAGCTTAGGGAATATTCTCCTGAGGAGAGTTGATATTTAGAAGGCAATATTTCTCTTATTAATTTTCATCTTTAGTTGAATTCTTTTAGCCTCTTTCATCATTTGCTTTCCATCAAATAAATAGTCATCAACATATCCTTGCGTATATCTATCTAACTCATCTAATGCATCTTGAACTTGAGAAAAACAATGATACAAGTCTAATCCAATAGCGGAAATAGAATTTGGAACTGCCTGAGACTTAAAAAGAGATGAAGCTTTTTCAATTTTTTTTCTACTTTCATTTAAATAAGAACTGAATGTATCCATTAGTTCATCATCGTAAGGATCAGCTGAGAGCTTTTTAATTTCACTATTTAAAGGTTTTATTACTTGTGAGATGACTCTATTGATGGGGAGATATATTTTTTGTATCCAATATTTAATATCTTGATCTTTATTTATTGAGTTATTTTTTAGTTCTGATGACCAATTTTCATTTTTACTAACATTATAAATCTCATCATTACATAGTGATTTGTCATGAATGGCTTTTTTTTGAGGATCATTTAAAGTCTCCCAAGCAAGCTGTAAAGCTAAGAACTTTTCATTATCTCCTCCAGTATCAGGATGGTATTTTTTAGCTAATAAACGATATGCAGACTTTATTTCATTTCTGGTCGCATTTTTCTTTAAACCTAGTTCTTTATAAA
>CACNWD010000004.1 GCA_902624085.1 uncultured Prochlorococcus sp. | reverse complement strand
TAAAAAAAATTAATTGAAACCAAATTTTCGAAATTATAGAAGCCCTTTTTCAACTAATAAAGATGTATTTGATTTTTTTAAAATAAGAAAGAAATATTGGTTTGCTTCTTTAATTATTACCATTATCTTAATGGTAACTTTAATAATATTTACTTAGGGTTCTATTGTGGCACCATTAATTTATATTATCTTTTAAGTTTGAGAAATTCTTTTTTTATAAAATTCTTATTGGTATTTACTTCGGTAATTTTACCTTTATCTTTTTTACAGATATTTGATTTTTTTTATAGTAAAAATACTCCTCAAATTGTACCTTTTAGACTAAGAGATACTATTAGTAATGGTAAACCTTTAATCGTCTCAGATGAGTTTGGTTGGTATGATTTAGGACCTTACTTTAATGGAGAAAGTAGATATGGAAAAAAATATTTCTTTGTCAAAACTGATAAAAATGGATTTAGGGTAGATCATTTAAAGAATGAAGAAAAACTGAAGAAATCTTTTAGAGAAGATAAGATTTTATTTATTGGAGACTCTTTTACTTTTGGGGTTGGTCTAAATTGGGAAGAAACTTTTGTTGGAATTTTGAATAAAGATTTTAATTTAAATGCTATTAATGCAGGTGTTAATTCATATTCTCCAACTGTTTATAAGTATAAATTAAGGAATTTAATAAAAAAAGGGTTAATAGATAGTAATCAAAAAATAGTAATTGGATTAGATATTAGTGATGTTTTTGATGAGTCGACTAGATGGACAGAATATAAAGGAAGACCTGCAAATATAGAAAAAGTTCAGAAGTTGAAGAATTTGCCATTAACGGATCAAATTAATAAAAAAAATAACTTTACAAATCATAAAATATTGAAAAAATCAAATTTTTATAATAAAAACAACTTTAAGTTGACTTATCAGATCTATTACGGATTAGAAAATTTTGTAAAAAACTATATTGATGATATTCAAGTTAGAAATAATGATCGATCCAAATTTACATATAAAGAATGGTCTCTTATTGAGGATAAATATTACCCCTTAGGTATTGAAGAAGGCTTAAAAAAAATCAAAGAGAATTTAATGCAAATTTCAGAACTTGTCGCTGATAATAATAATGATTTGTATTTACTTATTTATCCATGGCCAGCTCAATTAGCATATGAAAATTCATTTAATTGGGAAAAATATACGAAAAACTTATGTATTGAAATAAATTGTACTGGTGTAATAAATGCATTCCCTTACTTTGAAGCCTATAAAAAGAATAGGAGGAATTGGCAGAAAGAACTTTACATAAAAGGCGATATGCATTTCAACAAAAAAGGTAATTATTTTTTAGCTGAAATCATAGCCTCTCAATTTGAGAAGGAATAATTCGTTAAAAGATAGATCTTTTTTGTAAATAGTATCCACCCATAAGAGAAATAACTACAGGGGACCATGTTGCAATAATAGGAGTTAATAAACCTTTTACTCCAAAAGAACTAAATACAAATGACATAACATAATAGATAAGTATCAAAACTATACTGATTCCAAAACCTTGACTTTTAGAAGCTCTTATATTTGATTGTGAACCTAAACTACTGCCAAATATTCCAAAAACTAAACAAGCAAAAGGTAAAGTAAATTTTTCTTGAATACGAACTTGTATCCTTCGTAATTCTTTAGTATTTCCAGTATCTTTATATAGTTTTTCAGCAGCCTTAGCTTGACTTACAGTCATGTCATTAGCATCTTTCGGTACTTTTGCTAACTCTAAAGGGCCCTCATCGAATGAATATTGATATCTTTCAAATTCAATGCCTGTTGAAGTGCCATTTGGGTTGATTGTCATTATCTTACCGTTATAAAAATTCCAAATTGAGTTTTTTTGATCAAATATTGCACTTTTTGCATTTAGTAGTTGACGATAGCCAATTCTTGATAGGTCTAAAACAGTAACATCTCTCATGACATTATTCTCAAACATTGATGAGTAAAAAATATGAGTTAAGTAATTGTTTAAATTTGTTGGTTTATTTGTTTGTGCATCAATTCTTGATCCATATCTAGAAAACATAATATTTTCTTTACCTTGTTCGGTGTTGAACGATTGCCCAATGCCAGTTCTTAATTCGGCTTCGGCTAGTTTGTTGCTATTTGGGACAACCGTATCATTAAAATAAAAAGTTAATCCTGTCATTAATAAAGATATAGCTATTGCTGGAACAATAAATCTAGAAGGAGAAACACCAATGCTCTTTAAAGCTAATAATTCAGAATTTGCGGATAGTTTTCCGTATGCCAATAAAGTTGAAAGTAAAACCGACATAGGAAAAGATAAGACTAAGAAACTAGGTAAACTAAAAATAATTACTTTTAAAGCTGATGATAAAGGCAGTCCATATTCAACCATTTTTCTTATAACATCAAACATTACCCCTACGGATAAAGAAATTGTTGTAAAGGCTGAAATAGCGAAAAGCATTGGTGGTAAGATTTGGCCTATTAACCAACGGTCAATTAAAGGAATAAAATACCATGGAGAAATTATTTTTCTAAGAACTCTTTTTACTAGCAATGATTGACTTGGAAATTTCAAAACAAATATCTTTAGGAATTAAATTTTATTCAATTAATTTCATTATAAAACTTTAAACATTTTTGTTTCAAATTAAATTTTTTTTAAGATCTATTAAATAATTTTATGTAATTAAATAGTTAGAAAATTTTTAATTAAGTTTTTAGCTTAATTTAAATAAATCTAAATCTAAATAAAATATTATAAATTACTAAGTGAGTCAATTTTATAGATATAAAAATAATTACGTTCTTTTAAATAATTAATGGATTCAAAAGTAAAATTCTTTTCAAAAAATGTAGCAATTTCCAAAAAAGATTTTAATGAAAATTGCGATAAATTAAATTATCAAAGAAAGTTAATAAGAGATATAGAAAAAAAGCATAAAGAATGGGCAAATAATATTGATGATTAATAGCTGAAAAAGTGCTTAAGAACTATAGATAAAAGTCAATTTCTTTTTTGAAAGTAACATATCATCTGATTTCACTATTTTATTTATTAATAATACAAATAGTAAAGGAAGCATTTCTTAAGATATTAATCTTTGAGTAATTTTACAGGTGCCAAAATATAAATATTCATTAACTATTAATATTAAGAATTATTTTTATTGAAATATGAATGGAGTCGCTAAAGGGAATTCAAAGGATATTTTTGAATGGTTCAATTGGTTAAATAATAAGTGGAATAATTATGAAGCTTTTATCCAATATGAGGATGGGTTTAATCCGAAAGAAGTCGCAGAGAATTTCCTTGATTTAAATAAAGGAGAGTTATTAAAATTTGTCGAGTCTCTTGATAACGATGATATTGACGCTTTGGATCAAATGCAAAAAATAACTGAATCAGAGTTTCATGTCTTTAAAATGATTAAAGATCAAATAGATTTCCGCAAAAAAGTTAGATTTGTAGATTTCAAAAAAAAAAAATAGCAATTAAAATTTTTTAGAAAATAATTATTGAATCTATATATTATTGCGAATAATTTTTTAAAATTTATAAATATGTAATCCCAAAGATGATTTGACCAGTGTTTAAATAGTCTCCTATGCTAAATCAATACATAGCAATGCAATTCTTTTATTAATTTCCTTTCAAACAATTTTTTTTGCAATATTATCGGATTTAGCTAATTTAATAAATTCTATCGAAAGTAATAAAAAAACTAAGTAAATGCTGCTTGCGTTGTGTAACAGTGCATTAAATAAACCCTTTTTCGTCTAATCTGCCGCATCGATTTTACTATTCGTTTGATTTATTCCTAGAAAAATTGAATTCATAATTAGGATTGAAATGATCAATCGAATGCAGCAAATAAATTTCTTTAATTATAAAAATTATCTATAATGGATCAAAAATATTAATATTTTCATTACTTATAGTTTTATTTGCCTCTGAATTAGGAATAAAACAATAACCGTCTTTGCAAGTCATATTTTTATCCTCTTTTTCGATACTTTCGGATATATTGTAATCTGGATAATTTGATGCTTTATTGTCCATGTAAGAATTTTTTGAAGTTCTTACTTTAATTATTAACTAAAACTTACAGGTAATGCAATAAATAAGAATTTTCACTGATTTACTTTTGTTAAAATTTGAATCAAAATTATATTAGTTAAGGAGTTCATTATGAAATCTTTTAGAAGATGGATTTCTAATCTTTTTGAAGCCATGGCATATGCTTTTATTCATCCTATAGATAATTCTTTGCCTCCTGAAATTGGTACTCACTCTTATAGAGATAAACCATATAAGGGCCATCGAAGATTGTGGTATAGCTAAAAAAATTTATAAATTACGAATTCGATGATTTTTATTGATAATCTTTTTATTTTCTTTGGTTAGGAATATCCCTCCAAAATAGAGCTAAAATATAAATAAATAGAGCTATTGAAGAAAGATAAAGAATGGAATTTAAATGCATCATTGAACATTTCTAATGTTAAAGCTATATAAGAAAGATTTAATTCTTTTTATCTTATGAATAAATTTTAATTGATTTTATAAATTTATGTTAGATCTCATCTATCAATTAAAATTGCATCTAATTGTAGATGACTTCTTATAGCCAATTAACTTTTTAATTAACAATAACATGTGAAAATGAGTTTACGCATTCAAGAACTACCCAAAAGGAACTGTATTATTTAAGGGTGCCACAAAAAGAATTTCCATAAATATTCCTGTCGCTGCAAATGGCAAAACCCAAATGCCAATAAACCGATGATCAAAGAATCTGAGTTGATCCTTCCCTTGAAAAACTAACTTTAATGAAGTGAATAATGTTTCAGGTTGTTTATATGATGGTCCATTAGTTGAAGGAGTATATGGTTTGACAAAGACTGAAGAATTTGAGATTTTATTTAGCTTTTTTAATAAATAAATAGGTATAACCCATAGAGCAAAGAATCGGGCACCTAGCCATTGTCGAGCATTTGGTAATGCATATTGCTTGATGGATTTGTTTTCTTGAAATCCTGATTCCAAGATCTTATAAATATTTTCAACCTCAGAAGATTTTTTTAAATCGTCAGTCATTTTTATCTCTATTTTGTATATTTTAATATCATTATTGTTTTAATTGAAAAAATAATTGTCAATAAATATTTAATTTAATAATTGGTAATAAATAATCCTAACTACTAAAATAACAAAAAAGCAGTTAGGACTATATGTTTCGGGCGGGTTATCAAAGACCGCAAAATCGGTTGCAGATTTGCCCAAGACCTACAATTATTTTATAAACAGTTTTTTTTTGGTGGAAAAGTAAAAAAGTTACAAATAAATAGATAATTTAAATCAATATATTTAATTTATGTTTTGTTTATCTATACATCTAAAATATTTTAACCTCATTCCTAAACTCTTGTTCAGAAGATTTGGAATGAGGCATGGGAGGTTCAAAAAAACCGTAGTTATCAAAGCTGACGGCGAGTAGATTCCCAATATCTACTTTTTAATATATATATCTGCTTTTATTTCTATGACAAGAAAAATTTATACAATTCTAAGTTTTATTATGGAAATTACTACATGGATAAATTGGCAAAAATTAATTGACAAAAAATTTAAAAACCTCCTTTATCTATGCCAAGTAAAGGAGGTTCAAAGGGATATTCTCATTATTAATCACAAAAATTAATTTTGCGAGTTGTAGATTTCCCAATTTCTACATTTATATATATATGGTGAAAATTAAATTATTTCAAGAAAAACTTATACATTTGTTTAAAACAGTTTTTAGCTGATTTAGTAACCTATTTTCAAAATGAGGTATAAGTTCAATTCTTTGTGGCTGCATATGCAGGTATTAACATACCCCCATCTTGATCATCATTATCATCATCAACTCCACCACCTAAAAGGAGTTCAAATAATACAAGAATACCTATAGGGTAAAGACACCAGAGTACTGCAATAAAGGGAGAAATAGAATTTGAACTATCTATAAAATTTTCCATACTTATGATATTAGGTTAAAATTTTAAGATTTGTGGAAACTCTATAATTAAAAAATTTATATTCAAAGTAAATTTACTTTGCAAACCTGCAGAAAATATAGAATTATAAGGTGATAATTTCTATTCTCTATTAATTTCTAAAACTCAAAAAGTAATTACATTATTTTTAATATTATTGAATATTTATCATTTTTAGATTTAGCTTTAAATTTTCCGTGGACATAATGAAAGTTATAAATGTGATTTATGATACTTAACAATAATTGTGAAAATTAGAATCAAAAACTATTATTTATTCTGGTTTTATTAATTTTATGTTCTCATTATTCTCTACATTTTCTTTCTCATTTGAACCCCTCGCAGCAATCTTTGGCATTGGAGGTTTAGTAGGGTTCATTTTCTTTGTAAAAGCAGCTAATGGCGAATCTAGTATTAACACTGGTCCTAAAAAAGACTGGGATGCTGCAAAAATGGAAAAAGAGTAGTTATTTTTTCCACTTTCCCGCTATAAATTTTAAAAAATAATCAATGTCATCCTCCGGACAAGCTGTCATTTCATGTAATTGATTACAAATTTCTGTTATTGAATTGAAGGCTTCCTTAACTTGTGTATTCTTTTGAATAACTTCAAAGTATTCATCATCAGAAAAAGACATGGATTAACTATAACTTTTAAAAGAATACTATTAAAACAAGAAATTACATTGAAATTTACTAATTTTAAATTTTCATTATTTGATCAAGCAAAGATAAAGTACTTTTCTATACTTTTGGATGATTATCCAAACAAAAAATAAATTTCTTGGAATGTTTGTGAGGATTCTTCCCTAAATATAAAAAACATTATTTCCCTGATTTCTTAATGTTGAATGTGCCCCTTGGGATGAGATATGTTTGCTTTCATTCTATTTCCAATCAAATATTCTAGGCTCGTTTTACTACTTAGGCCAGCTTTTTTAGACCTTCTGGTCAATATTGCTGGCATTAAAAAGCGAATTTACTAAAATTGTCAGAATCCAAATTTTTATGATCTTAATTAATATAAATTTATTTATTAATTAAAAAATTTCTTCTTAGATTCCCAATAAATTTTAAAAACCATTAGGTTAAACTAATTTAACATTTATTAAAAAGGCAATTATGGATGAGCTGTCCACTATATCAATATCATTATGTGTTGCTTCTTTAGGAATTTATCTTATATTTTTCTATTCCAATGATGATGATGATCAAGATGGAGGTCGTTTAATTAAGAGTAGTCAGAAGATTTAAAAAATAAATTTATTTATAAGAACTAAATAGCTAAGATAACCAATAATCATACAAGTAGTAAACACTACATAAACTTCAACTATACTTAATGATTTTTTCTTAAGAATTCTCATATTTAACCTTTAATAATTAAATTTATTAAATTTTTTTTATTGCTACATGAGTATTTATTCCTTTATTAAGTTATAAAAGTATTAAACAAATTCCAATAAAGAGAATAAAGGTAATAATTATAATTTCATTCGTTAGTTTTCCTTCCTCTTTCTTAGTAAAAAAAAGAGAAACAATTGGAGATGCGCTTAATAATGTCCATCCTATGCCTAAGGGTAGAGATTGAAAAACTATTTGTTGAAGAAGTATCCCAATATTTGTTCCCATAAGTGCAGATAATATAAACTGATTTTTTTCTTTCCTTTCAAAATTACTGAAAAATAATCTTAATTTCATTTTTGTAATTAAGCAAAGAAAGATTATAGATCCAAATAATCTGATCTCAGTTGTAAAAATCGGAGTAAGATCACTTTCCAGAAATACAAAACGCGATAATAGAGCTGCAATAACAGCACATAGTACTGAGAGGAATGAATATATATATTTGTCTAATGAATTATTATTTAATACCAGTTTAGAATCTCTATCTAGAAGATAACTTCTTTTTTTAATAATTTTTACGAGTGCTCCAGTAACAATTACTATCCCTATCCAGGTATTAAGATTTAAATTCTCATCAATAAATAAATTCCCTGAAATGGCAGCAATTAAAGGAGATAAGGCCTCTATAGAGAGAGTTTTTCTTGTTCCTATAAGATTTAATGATTTTAAATAAAATGTATCCCCTAGACCTATACCTATGATCCCACTACAAATTAAAATTAAAAAGTATTTGTAGTTAGTGGAATAATTTAAAATTAAAAGAACAGGACTAAAGATAATAAAAGCGATGATATTTTTTAGAAAATTGATCTCAATAGGTTTGTAAATATTAGTTTGCGTTCTCCAAATCGAACATGCATAAGTCCAAGATAATGTTGCTCCAAATGCTGAAAATATTCCAATCAACATATATTTTTATTCTATTTAATTTTTGATTTGTGAGATAATAAGTAATATGACGTAAAAGATTACTATACATCCAGGTAAATATTGAATATAAGTTTTGATGTCTTTGAATTTCATTACTTTTTTGATTTTAAATTCGTAAAAGGATTAAATAATTTCATCCTAATATTAGACAAAAAATAAAAAAATGTATTCTAGTTTTAATACATAAAAAATACTATTAAAAAAATGTCTAGAAAATTTAAAACATTTTTTTCATTATTTATTTTTACTTGGATATAAACTTTCTAATTTTTTTCTTCTATCAGTTTTTGCCTTTATGCGAGCTTGTTTTTCTTTCATTTTATTTTCATCATTTATTTTATTTTTTCTATAACCAAGCCACAATAAAATCCAGATACTTGTAGTTATTAGTAGTAAGGCAATATATTCATTGCTCATTTGAAAGCTTGCCTCAGAATATTTGACGTATGAAAATAGTTTTGTCATCACCTTAAGTTAATGCAAAAAAAGTATTAATGTGTATTAATCAAATTTATAAAAATGCACTTTAAAAGTAATGAATGTAATTAATCTGTTATCAATAATCCATGTAATTGCTAATATTTGTTTTAAGCTAAATCATAATAATTGCTTTGGATGTTTTTGAATTAATAGTTGTTGGAGGTGGGGCTTCAGGTTTTATGTCTGCAATAACTGCAGCAGAAAATCAAGTTAAGAAGATAATAATACTTGAATCATCTAATAAATTATTAGAAAAAGTAAGGATTAGTGGAGGTGGTAGATGTAATGTGACTAATGCTTCTTGGGTTCCAAGTGAATTTATTGAAAATTATCCCAGAGGTAAAAAGAAACTTCTTGAGTCTTTTAGTCGCTTTGCGACGGGAGATGTATTTGAATGGTTTCAAGATAAAGGGGTGAAACTAAAAATAGAGGATGATCTCAGAGTTTTCCCAATATCAGATTCCTCTTTAGATATTGTGAATTGTCTTAAAAAAAACGCTCAAAGTATGGGAATAAAAATTGATATCAAAAAATTTGTTAAACGGATAGAACGTGTTGATAACGATAGTTTATTTAAAGTATTTATATCTAAAGATGATTTCTTATTTAGTAAAAAGTTATTAATCTCCACTGGAGGGCATCCCAGTGGATATAGATTAGCTGAATCGCTTGGACATCAAATTATTAAACCAGTTCCATCACTTTTTTCTTTTTCTTGCAAGGATAATAAGCTTAAGGAATGTAGAGGAGTGGCAGTAAAAAATGTAGATTTAGAAATTTATTTGAATAATAAATACTACAAGAGCCAAGGCGATTTACTTATTACACATTGGGGTTTTAGCGGACCAAGCATATTGAGATTATCTTCTGAGGCAGCAAGAGATCTTTATGAAAAAAAATACAATTTTAAATTAAGTATTAAATGGACAAATTTAGATCTTTATGAATTAAATAATAGGATGAATAAATTAAGAGAGTATAATGGAACATCTAATCTTTGTAATCTGAGGCCAATCCCATCATTAACTAAAAGATTATGGGTGTATTTATTAAATAAATTAGAGATAGACAATACTAAAACCTGGTCTTCACTCTTTTCTAAGGAAAAATATAGGCTCATCAATACTTTGTTGAATGATGAGTATCAAATTACTGGTAAGGGGCCTTTCTCAGAAGAATTTGTAACATCAGGAGGAGTCTCTTTAGATGAAGTAAGCTTCAAAACTATGGAAAGTTTTATCTGTAAAGGGTTATATTTCTCAGGAGAAGTATTAGATGTTGATGGGATTACGGGAGGATTCAATTTTCAACATTGTTGGACAAGTGGCTGGTTAGCGGGAAAGGCAATTTCTAATTAATTAAGTAACAAAACACTAAGTTTCATCTTAATTTATTAAGTATTCAATAAAAAAGATAATTTATATTTGCTCTAATCTTAAAGTCATAATTATTAGGTAATAAAAATGAAAAATCATGTTACTGATAAAGATGAAGAAGAAAGAAGATTAAGAGCTTTAGCTGAGTATAGAATTCTGGGTACTGAGCCCGAATCATGTTACGACGACATAACTCAAATAGCTGCGAGAACTTGCCATGTGCCCATCTCTTTAATGACACTTGTTGATAAGGATAGGCAATGGTTTAAATCTAAGGTGGGATTTCAGACAAGTGAAACTAGAAGAGATTGGTCATTTTGCACCCATGCAATAAAGGAAAATAATCCATTAATTGTTAAAGATGCCTATCAAGATAAAAGATTCATCAATAATCCTTTAGTTACTGGAGAACCAAAAATTCGTTTTTATGCTGGTTTCCCTTTGAAGAATAATGATGGCAATAAATTAGGAACTTTATGTGTGATTGATAGAAAACCAGGAAGCTTGGATGAAGTACAATTCTCAATTATGGAATTATTAGCTAAACAGATTGTATCTTTCTTGGAATTAAGAAAACGTTCTCTTAATTTATTGGATGCATTATCTCATTTGCATAATCAAGAAGGAATATTATCTGTTTGCTCCTATTGCAGAGAGGTAAGAAATAAAGATGGAGATTGGCAACATATTGAGAAATATTTATCTAATGTAAGTGATATCCAATTTAGTCATGGAGTTTGTGATAGTTGCATGGAAAGACATTTTCCTGATGTTGTAGAGGCATGGAGTAACAATCAATATATGCCTTCATAAATTAAAAACCTTAATAAATATAAACTGAGTAAAAATATAAAGGATGGGAGAGACAACACTTCTCCTGTTAAATAATTATAATTGTATAAAATTTTACTAGTAAATGTTACCTAAACTGCTTTTTCTGAATGATGTCTCTATGAGCGCCATTGTCGCTTATATTCACTACCTTGGTATTATTCTTTGTTTTGGAGCATTAATCTTTGAAAGATTAATTTTAAAACAAAATCTTAGTAAAAATGAAACTATATCTATCATAATAGCTGATGTTATTTATGGGATTGCAGGTCTTGCCATACTAATCACGGGGATTTTAAGGGTTAAATACTATGGCCAAGGTGGTGAATTTTATACTAGCAATCCTATCTTTTGGATAAAAGTTTCTTTATATATCCTTGTAGGTTTACTATCTCTTTATCCTACAACTACTTATATCTTATGGGCAATTCCTCTCAGCAGGAATAAATTGCCAGTTATATCAGAAAATCTTGTTAAAAGATTTAAACTTATAATAACGACAGAGTTATTTGGTTTTGCAGTAATTCCTTTTTTTGCGACATTAATGGCCAGAGGAATTAGACTGGTTCAAACGTAATGATTTACTTTTTATTTTTGAAAATATCATCAATAATTCTCATGCATGTAATTGGATAGATAAAAAAATTTATTATGTTAATATTTGATAAAAGATAATATGAAAAATTCTAAGCAGCATCAAAAATTAAATAATCTTCAAGTTAAGGCTGAAAAATGTTTGTCTAGAAAAGAAGCTAAAAAAATTCTCAATAAAGCTATCAAAGCCCAAGATAAAATATCTAAATAATTTAATTCAAAATATATAAATATATTTAAAATTTATATCAAAAATCTTTCTTAAAACCCTGTAATGCCTGCAGAGCCATATTTAGATGAACTTCCATAGCTCCTAGTGCAATGAGGGCATTTGGCGATTTGTCCTGTAAATATTTTTGATTTCTACTAGAAATTTTCTTTAGTAATGATTTAGTAGATAATTCCCAATCGTCTAACTCTGCAAGTAATTCATCTTTTAATTTAGTATTTTGTTCAGATTCTTCTGAATGCGCATATTTGTCTTTTTGAGCATTCAGAAGTAAAAAAGATAATTTTTTGTGACTAATTGCTTGCGGTAATTTATTTGACTCGTTCATTTTCAGAATATAGCTAGACTTAATCTAACTTTTGAGGTTAAAAAGGTGCCAGTTCGGTCTTGGTTGTAATGACCGACCTCAACAATTCTATAAAATTTTAAAAGTAATCTAAATGCATAAATATTTTTTTACTAATAATTTAAAGTGATTACCTCTTTCCTCATAATCTTTAAATTGATCAAAACTTGAACATGCAGGCGAAAATAATAATATCTTCAATTTTCTTTTCTTTAAATATTGTATTGCAATTGGGATTAAATCTTTGAGTTCATTGTGTATGAATATATCCTCCATAAAACCAGCCTTTAATAAAATTGTTTTTAATTCTTTAGAACTCTCTCCATAAAGAAATACACCTTTGCATTTTTCTAAAATAATACTTGACCATAATTTAGAGTCCCCTTTTTTAATTCGACCTCCCATAATAATTATTTGTCCTTTATCTAATGAATTGATACCAGAAAATGATGCATCAAAGTTAGTTGCTTTACTATCGTTTATTACTTCTAGATTTTTTGCACTATAAATTGTTTCTAATCTATGAGGTAGTTGTTTATAAGTTTTTAAAGAATCTTTGATTTTTTTGCCTGTCAGGCCTATCTTCCTTGCTGCTGCTGTCGCTAGTAATAAATTTAAAATATTATGTTTACCTCTTTGTTTCAGTGCATCTGAATGAAAAAGTGCTACTCCTCTTTCGACTATGTATCCCTTTTCATCTAACCAGAAATCACAATTTTCGATAGTTTTATTTTTATAATCTAATGATACCCATATTCCCCTAGCAAGTTTTTTAGAAGATGATTTCAAATGATAATCATCATAATTATAAATTCTAATTTCGGAGTTTTTTAAAAGATGATTTTTAATTTTAAAATAGTTTTCTAGTGTTTTATGTCTATCAAGGTGATCAGGAGTGAAAGTAGTCCAAATTCCAATTTTAGGTTTTATTTCACAAGCTATTTCAATCTGGTAACTACTTAATTCAGCAATAATCCAATCAAACTTTTTATTTGCATTGTAATCATAAGCATATTTGCAAAATGGTGTTCCAATATTCCCAGCGGGCGGCGCTTCCAACTTATTTTGGCGAAGAATATGACTTAATAAATGCGTTACCGTTGTTTTCCCATTGGTGCCTGTAATTCCTACCCAATTAATATCTTTTAAATAATTCCAACCTATATTTGCTTCACCTAAAACTTTGATGCCTAAATCTTTTAATTTCAAAACAGTTTGATTTTCAATATCAATAGCGGGACTTAAAATAACGTAATTTATATTATTTATCCATGGTGAGATTTTTTCAAATTTGAATGGAAATTCCAAAAAAACTTCTATACCAATATTTTCTAAATCTTTTTTATAAATTGCTAGTTGATCATTTATTTTTTCTTCTATGACTATTACTCTTTCGCCTATACTATTTAAAAATTTCGCAGTCCAATATCCTGATCTACCTAAACCAATTACTAGATTAATTTTATTTGTAATTACCGGCATATAAAATAACACGGATTCAAATATTTAATATTATATTTAAATTTATATATTCAGAACAATAAAAATTTTAACTTTTATTTAGTAAATTTTTATTTGTTGATAATTAAGATAATCGTATAAATTATTTTGTATTTATTTTATGAAAGATAATTCAGCTAAAATATGGTTTAAGTGGTTTTATAAAAATTGGGAAAAATTTTCTCCAGGCAAATTAATAGAAAATGGTCTATTCCCATCCCAAATTGCCGAAAGATTCGTGAATGAGCATCAAGAAAATTTAATTGCACTAGCAAATAAATTTGATGATAAAAATGAGGATACTTTAGGGGAATTTATGAAACTTTCAGAGAGTGAACTACACATTATAAAATATTTTTTAAAACTTGTTCAATTAAGAAAAATTAAATAAATTCTTTTATTATTTCAAAGCTTTTATTCCATAAGTTTTTTCTTTCAGTGGTATTAAGTGCTGCAGGAGAAGTCTTAGATAATTTAGGGTGACCTCTAAAATTAAATTTAGGTCCATAATGATCACCACTCCTTACAGAATCAGAGGTGGCAGCATAAAGTTGAGGCAAGGCACCCATTTCCGCAGACTGAAAAATAGGACTAAATAAATCTAAGGATAATTTTTCTATCCTACTTGGATTGGGTCTTTGAGCATTAAATAGATTTGTTTTTGCTATTCCAGGATGAGCAGCTAAAGATAAAATGTTTTTTTCTTTAAGTTTTTGACTTAATTCTAATGCGAACATAATGTTAGCTAACTTACTATTTGCATAAGATTCTTGCTTGTTATAATAATTTTCAGCTTTAAGATTTTTCCAACCTAACTTTCCAAAAAATTGTGCTAAGGAAGTAACAGTGACTATTCTTGAATTTTTAATTTTTTCTAATAAAGGTATTAACTTCAAAGTCAAAAGCATATGGGATAAATGATTAACTGCAAATTGAATCTCATATCCTTGAGAATTAAAAGTTTTAGGGGGATGCATAATCCCTGCATTATTAATTAATAAATCGAGATTTTGATAATCATTAGAAATTTGATCGCATTTACTTGAAACCTTATGAAAGTCAGACATTTCGATTTCAATAGTACTTAATTGAGCTTGCGGGATTAATTTTTGTAATTTATTTTTAGTAGCAATTGATTTCTCTGGAGTTCTGCATGAAAGTATTACATGACAATTTTTTTCAGCAAGTGCTTTTGCTGTGTAATAGCCTAAACCACTATTAGATCCAGTAATTAAAGCTGTTTTACCTTTTAAATCAGGGATGTTTTTTGTATCCCAATTTTTTGATGTATTATTTGAAAGTGAATTAATCATTTATAACTTTTCTAATGATAATTAATATAAGAAGCTTAAATTAAATAATTTAATAACGTGAATAAGTTAAATTCATTAATCTTGTTTTAAAAGAATTTATAAAAAATTTAAAAATTGTTTTTTTGTAAGTTAAATATTAAATAAATTGATCACGGCAAACAAACAAGAATTCTTTTTTATTTATTTTATTATTGCTATTCATCAAAATGAAAATTTTTATTTAATATTGATTAAAAAAGATGTCGCTTTTTATTGAGGCAGAAAAAAAATGGAAAAATTTCCTGTCTACGAAAATTAAAGATTATGGTTCCCTCAGAAATTACGATTATGGACCTAAAGAAACAAATTATGTCTCAAAAATTTCCCCTTTTATTTCTCATAGAGTACTTTTTGAATATCAGATAATTAAGGACATTAAACTTGAATTCAGGGGTAACCAAGTAAATAAATTTATTGAAGAAGTGTATTGGAGAATATATTGGAAAGGTGTCTTAGAGAATAAGCCTTGTATATGGGAAAATTTCATAACTAAAAAAGTCGATAATTATGATTTTAATAATTATAAAATGGCTATAAATGGAGAGACAAATATTCCCTACTTTAACTCATGGGTCAGAGAATTAAAGACTTACAATTACTTACACAATCATACGAGAATGTGGTTTGCTAGCACATGGATATTTGTTTTGGGTCTACCTTGGGAGTTAGGCGCTAGATTCTTTTTTAAATATCTTTATGATGGTGATGCGGCTTCCAATTTATTAAGTTGGAGGTGGGTAGCAGGTTTACAGACGAAAGGGAAAAGATATTTGTTTAGTCCTCAAAATTTGAAGAAATTTTCTAATGGAAGATTTTGCACAAACAAGATATCCAATCAAGATATCTTTTTGGAAGATGATTTTGAATTAATTATTTCAAATGATATATATCATTCAAATATGCAAAAATCATCTAATTATTTGTTTATGTTCGAAAATGACTTGCATGAAAACTCATTAAAAAAAATAATTTCAAAATATCAAAAGGTCTTTTTAATCGAATTAGACAAAAAGCATAGAAAGATTGAGATTTCTAGTTCTGTAGCTCAATTCAAGCAAAATTTAATAGATGAATTTTCATTGAAATTTTCAAATATAGAAAAAATTTCTTCACTTGAATTGAAAAATAAATTGAGGGGTATTTCATCTGTAGATTTAATTTATCCATCTATCGGAGATAATTATGACTTTATAAAGAATTTGCAAGAAAATAATAAATTAATAGTAAAAAAACTGGTTAGGCCAGAGGATTTATATGCTTGGAAATTTGCTAAACGAGGCTTTTTTAAATTTAAAGAAAATATTCCAGCTATAAACAAATTTATAACTGAACCTAATTTGATCTGGAAATGAATAAATTTCTTGCAAACCTAAAATTGTAATTTGCAATACTTCAATACCTATAAATTAAACATTTGACGTCATTTTATATGAGTATAAATACTTATTCTAAGATTACTTTTTGATTTTTATCCACGAAGCAGATTATGACTAGTTATTTTTACTTAAGAAATTAATTAAATAGTGCTTTCAACCATCCTCACCAAATCATTTAGTAAAGATACTGCTTTATTGATATTAAGAGTAATTACTGGAGTAGTTTTAATCCATCATGGATTTGAAAAGACTGCTAATATTGAAAACTTTGCGGATGCTTTTGTAAGACCACTTCATTTACCATTTCCTATCTTTTTATCTTGGGTAGCTGCAATCTCTGAAATAGCAGGAAGTTGGTTAATAATTATTGGATTAGCTACTAGATTCGGAGCCTTAGCTATAGTTGGTACAATAAGTGTTGCAATCTACCATGCACTTGTTACTGCAGGTTTTAACATATATCTACTAGAGTTATTACTCCTATACTTTGCATCTGCCACTTGCATCACCTTAACTGGGCCAGGAATATTTTCACTTGATGAAGTTATCATAAGAATTCTTAAATCAGAATCAGAAGAAATAGAAGTTGCCACTCTTACCATAAATAAAAAATCTGGTAACCTTAGTGTTGAAGAATTAAAGGAAGTTAAGAAGGAAGGATTTTTCCAATTCCTACAAGCAAATCTTTTATCAGAGACATCAAGCTAACTTTTTAGGATAAAGACTCCTTATTAAACGTTCTCTTCTTTTTATATTATTGTAATTTTCAAATTTAATCTTTAGAGTAGCTTCAATTAAACTTAATATCATTCCAATTGCTGTAACCCAAGATAAAAACAGTATTGGGTTTTCATGAATTGAGGAGAAATTCATTAAATCATTGTTTCTTCTTTAAAGTTGACTGATTAACAAAGATATTTCAACTAATTAGATACAATTTAGAAATATTTAAGGATTTACTTCAATACATTTCCAATTATCAATTTTCTTCCATACATATCTTTTATGAAAAGGTTGTTCTAGCTTTAAAAGATCTACTTCATCAATCTTGATTTTCAATACAGAAAAGTTATTCGGTTTTGAAAGTATATTATTTCTTGAAGATATACTATTTTCTGGATCAATTTTTTGTCCAGGAGAAGGCCAATACCATTGATCTTTTGATTTCTCGAATAAATTGTCCCAATATTTATCATTATCTTCCAACTCAAAAACTTTACCTTTAAATCTATACTGCGCTTTAGTTTTAAAAAAAAGCCATAAAACTTCAATATTTTTATTATTTTTTAAATCTGCATACTTCTCACTTCTTTTATCCGTATAAATCAGCATAGAGGTGTTATCTAGCCATCCTCTAAAAACAACAGTCCTTACGCGTGGTTGATTATTTTTTGAAACATTTGCAATTTGTATCCATCTATTTGATGCTAGTTTACCTTCTCTAGATTGAGATGCTTTTAATCTTTGCCTCCACAAGGGAAGATCCATATTATTCATTAAATTTTGGAAGGATTAAACCACTATTCGCTTTATATTTTTCAAAACCTTCATATTTTTTAAGTGATTTATCCTTTTTAATCATTCTTGGGTAGAAGACGATAATGAAAAATATTAAAAGAATAATAAATGGAATAATGTTCATAGATAATATCGCAAAAGATAAATAAATAAGTATTTCTCCAAGATAATTTGTATTCCTTGAATATTTAAAAAAACCTTCAGTGATAAGTTCTTTTTTTAATTTTAAAGTGAAATATTTTTGAGCATCACTTGCAAAATGAAGAAAAACTCCAATTATATAAATTGAAACACATCCCGCAATTATGAAATTTGGAATTAATTTTTGGGAGGATATAAGAATAAATGGGGCGACCCAATAACTTCCTAAAAATATGAATCCTGTTATTGAAGTTAAGAATCCCATTTCATCTTTAAAATATGGGTCTGGAAATAATTTTTCTTTTAAAAGCCATAAAATTCCATATGTTCCATGCAGGGATAAGTAAATCCAAGGTGTAATAGAAAAATTGTCGTAGATTGTCATTAAACCAAGCACAACAAATGGAGTCAAACCTTTGTGTAAATTAATTATTTGATTAAGTTTCATATCTTTAACTTAAAAAACGTTTAATAATTTGTGGATAAATTAAATCTATAACCTGAAATGGGATTTAGCAAAAAAAATAATAAATGGGCGATACTGGATTTGAACCAGTGACTCCTACCATGTCAAGGTAGTGCTCTACCCCTGAGCTAATCGCCCTAATATAAATTTATTATAAACCCCTAAATGAGTTGAAATGAAGTTCAAGTCTTTATTTCTTTAGTAATTTAATTTTCCACCTTTCTCTTTTAGTCTTTTCCATTTCTACAATTTCAATTATACCTTTATTTTGAAATCTTATTTTATCTCCTACTTTTAGATTAATTGTTGCTTTATTGACTTTTAAACCATTAAGGTAAAGCAAACCGTTTTTAATTTTATCAATAATTTTACTTCTTGATATCCTAAAACCTGCTGAAGCTATCGCATCAATTCTTGTAGATGCTTCTACGGAGTTAATAAATTTTGAAACTCTTTCGATAGGAGTTCTAAGTTCTGTTAAATCTAAAAATTTAATATTGACTTCTACATCTCTTAAAAAATATTTATTTTGATTTTGAATATCTTGATTAAAATCTATAATTCCTTGTGCTCCTTTTTCACCTAAGGTCCAAATATCTCCAATCATATTTTTATTTATTTTATGATTTATCAAAAAATTCCTAAAGTCATCTTGTGATGCATTATCAAATAAAAAATTACCTGAAATGTTAAATCCCTTTGCTGCAAAGCTTGAAACTAGATCTTTTGTACTTGGTTGAATTGATTTCCTAAAACAAGCTATTTTGACTCTATCAGCATTTACATAACCACCATATACGAAATATGATAAATCAACTAAATTATGAAATTTATTTAAGATCTCTTCCTGTATATAAGATGGAAAGAAGTTAGTCCAACATATTTCCCAATTCTTATAAGCTAAATTTGATATTTCTATTAAATGTCTAATCTCTGTCTTGTACAAACAATCTTTTTCAAAGTCTTTTAAATTAATCATTATCCTTCTAGAAAAATAATATCTAATGGTTCAGATTCTTTTATTAAATTCCATGGTAATTCATATCCATTTTGATCTTCCAGAAGCATAAGCCATTTCCCATCTTTATTAGCATTTAATAATGGTCTAATTTCTTTACTTCTGTTTAAATTTATACTTCCAGACGCAAAAAAGCTCCCTATATATCCAGAACCTAAACCTAAGAGACCTCCTACTAATGATTCTCCAAAAGCATTAAGGTTAAGGAAAGAAAAAGTCGTTAAATTTGTCATATTTGAAAAACTTAAACCTGCTAAAAATCCAAATGGCATTAACCAATTTTTCATCCCTTTTTGCCTTATCTCTCGATCTAATTTTGGATTAAGAATTCTATTATTCTCAATGTTTTCTATTTTGTAAAAATTACTTCTTAAATTTAGAAGTATTTGTTCTTGTTCACTTTTTATTTTGTCATTATTTGGTTTTATTAAAATAGCCTGGGAAATGAATATCGATCTTTCTTTAAAAATTTCTAGAAGATCAACACATTTTTCTACTTCTTTAAAAATCAAAATGCATTTAGTCAATTTTTAATCCTCAAATGTTGATTTCTTGATCCAATTTAATAAAACAAGATCTATTTACTATAGATAAGTAAAGTAGATAATTAAAGAACCAATCTTAAATGAACAAAGTTCTAATTACAGATCCAATCGATCAATCAGGGATTGATATTCTTTCCCAAGTGGCTCAAGTTGATCAAAAGATTGGCATTTCAGAATCAGATTTAGCCGCTATTATTCAAGATTATGATGCTTTAATGATACGCTCAGGAACACAAGTTACTGGACAAATTATTAATTCTTCAAAAAATTTAAGAATAATTGGGAGGGCTGGAGTTGGAGTTGATAACGTTGATGTAAAGGCAGCAACTCAGAAGGGAGTATTAGTGGTAAATTCTCCAGGAGGAAATACCATTGCGGCGGCTGAGCATACAATAGCAATGATGCTCGCTTTAAGTAGAAATATTCCAATTGCAAATAGTAGTATGTTTGAAGGGAAGTGGGAGAGAAAAAAATTTGTGGGGAATGAACTTTTTAAGAAAAAATTAGGTGTAGTTGGTTTAGGGAAAATTGGTACTCATGTAGCTAAAGTTGCTAATGCAATGGGAATGGAGGTTTTTGGTTATGATCCTTTCGTTTCAAATGAAAGAGCTCAACAACTTCAAGTGAAATTATCAGAATTAGAAATATTGTTTCAGGACTCTGATTACGTCACATTACATTTACCACGGACAGTTGAAACAGAGAATTTAGTTGATATTAAGGTTCTAAAATCAATGAAAAACACATCAAAGTTAATTAATTGTGCTAGGGGTGGAATAATTGATGAAGAGGCTTTAGCAGAAGCATTAAATAATTCTTTGATTGGTGGAGCGGCAATAGATGTTTATTCTGAAGAGCCGCTAAATGCTAATTCACCATTATTAAAAGTTCAAAAAAATCTAATTTTGACTCCGCACCTAGGTGCTTCAACAAAGGAAGCTCAAGAAAATGTAGCAATTGATGTCGCAGAACAAATCAGAGATGTTCTTTTGGGACTTTCAGCAAGAACAGCAGTAAACATACCTGGACTTAGTCCAGATATTATGGATAGTCTCAAGCCTCATCTTCAGCTCGCGGAAACTTTAGGTCTACTAATTAGTCAGCTCTCGGGGGGGCCAATTCAACAGTTAGAACTTAAATTGCAGGGGGAATTTGTACAGCATCCTTCCAAGCCTTTAATAATAGCTAGTTTAAAAGGTCTATTAACAAAAGCTTTGGGCGATCGTATTAATTATGTTAATGCTTCTTTGGAAGCTGAAACAAGGGGTATAAAGGTTATAGAAAATAAAGATGAATCACGACCTGAATTTGCTAGTGGACTACTTCAGCTCACGACCTATGGAAATAATGGAGAGAATAGCGTTGCTGGAAGTATATTCGCAGATGGTGAATTAAGAATTATTAGTATTGATCAATATCCTGTCAATGTTTCACCAAGCAGATTTATGTTATTAGCTAGACACAGAGACATGCCAGGGA
This sequence comes from uncultured Prochlorococcus sp., assembly GCA_902624085.1. GTDB lineage: Bacteria > Cyanobacteriota > Cyanobacteriia > PCC-6307 > Cyanobiaceae > Prochlorococcus_A. Next base: position 65,285 of record CACNWD010000004.1, on the reverse strand, counting down.
TTATTGGCAAGTTAGGTTCACTTTTAGGTGACCACAATGTAAATATTGCTTCAATGCAAGTCGGTAGAAAAATTGTTAGGGGTGAAGCAGTGATGGTTTTAAGTATTGATGATCCAGTGCCAGATAGTTTGCTGAAATCAATTCTTGAAGTTGAAGGAATTAATAGTGCAAATCCAGTAACGTTATAAATTAAATTTTAAATTTATTATGAATAAAGGCTGGTGGAGATTTTTCATAGAAATTAATCATAATATCGAAGATTTAATGATCTGGAAATTAAATCAATTGGAAATATTTAGTTATGCATTTGATTGTTTTATTAAAGATACAAATACAAGTAAATTACTTATATGGTTGCCCGCATTTTATTGGAAAAAAAATAAAAGAGAAAAGCTTGAAGAAACTTTAAAGTATTTTCTTCTTGAAAACGGTCAAAATATTAATCTCTTTGGTTGGGATTTTATTAAAGAAGATGAATGGCTTAATACTTGGAAAAAATTTTGGGAACTTGAATTGATAGGGCAGAATTTTCTCGTTCTCCCTTGTTGGAAAGACTTACCCTCCCAATATGATAAAAAAGTTGTTCTAAAGATTGATCCTGGGGCAGCATTTGGAACCGGAAGTCATCCATCTACTTCTCTTTGTTTAGAAATGTTGGAAAAAACAATTGTTAGAGAAAAAACCTTTTTAGATGTTGGCTGTGGTAGCGGAATCTTATCCATAGCTGCTCAAAAACTTGGTGCGAGAGAGTTACATGTAATTGATAATGATTATTTAGCTATAAATTCAACTAGAGAAAATTTTAAATTAAATTTTAGTCAAATCAATACATTTACAATGCATCAAGGTTCTTTTTTAGAAATAAAAAGAAAAAATTTATTACAGAATTATGATTTAATTTGTTGCAATATAATAACCTCTGTCATTAAACCATTAATTTCTCATTTTTATGAGATTTTAAATTCGCAAGGTTCTTTAATCCTTAGTGGGATTTTAGAGTCGCAAAAACAAGAAATTATCAAATTATTAAATTTATATCATTTCAAAATAGATAATGTATTATCAAAAAAAGATTGGATTTGCATTAAATCATTCAAAGTAACCAATAGGTGAAGATTTTTATCTTAGTCGAATGATTTAACATCTATGCATTTCAACTTTTCATGAGACAAAGATCTCAATTACTCAATTAAAAAGTATTGATTTAATTAATTTATTCAATAAATCTTTTTATTTTTATGGCAACCTACAAAATAACAATTATAAGTGAAAGTGAAGGTGTATATTCAACTATAGAGGTGCCCGATGACGAATATATTTTAGATGCGGTTGAAGATCAAGGCATAGATGTCCCATATTCCTGTAGAACAGGAGCATGCTCTACATGTGTAGGTAAAATCGCTTGTGGAAAAGTTGCTCAGCCGGATCAAAGTTTTTTAGATGAAAAACAGTTAGATGAGGGTTATTTTCTTCCTTGTGTAGCTTATCCAACATCTGATTTAACAATTATTACTCACGCAGAGGAAGAACTTTACTAATTTTCCTTTTTTATAAAAAATTGCTTCTTTATTGTTGTCAAAGAATAAATTTCTGTCATTCTCTATTCATATATGTTTTAAAAAATAAATGAGAAGTTTAGATTTTTTTGAATATGGTTCAATTCATTCTAGTTTAGGAGGACAATATAGTTATAAAATAATCGGCCCTTGTTGTAGACTCTACGATAGAGAAGAGTTACCTTGGCCGTGTTGCAGGATAGCTTGGAGAAGTAAAGAGCCTTATTGGATACGGATAGGTGCAAGATTTGTTGCAGATATAGCTTCAAGAAAATGTCCCTCTTATTCTGTAGAAATTTTAGAACCAGGATCAAAACCTGTTCAAACAGTAATCACATTATTTGCTGAGAAATTCTCAAGTGAATTACAAGAATGGTGGTACAGTAAAAAACCAGGTTCGAGGGAACCTGGTAATGTCTTTCCCGCAAATAACTAATTTGCTATTAGGCTTTAGGCTTAGGAGGTGTGTAGCCTTTTATTGTGGCGCATTCTAGACTATCAAATGTATCAATTCCAGTTTTTGAGTTTGTTCCAGAAGCTCTTGAACAAAGCGCTTTCCTTTGAGATAGATCTAAGTTAGCGTTTGTAAAATCTGTTCCTTCAATTGCAGCTCCGTCAAAAACACTTTTCATAAGCTCACCATTTGTTAAGTCAGCATCAGAAAGATCAGCATTATCAAATCTGGTGGCATATGCAATTAAATCCTTCATATTCGCACCCTTAAAGCTTGAGTTTTTGGCTGTTGTTACACTCATGTAAGCACCCTGTAAATTTACTTCTGAGAGATCTTGACTAGATAAATCATATTTAACATATTCTGTATTTTGAAGATCTTTTCCGCGATAGTCCTCTTTTAAAACATCTACAGATGAAGGATCGCTCGGGTAAAGTGCATTAGCAGTTATAGGACTTATTAGTAATCCAACTACTAATGGGAGAAAAATCAATAGTCTAGTATAAGACTTTTTAAGGAAAGCAATAAATGAAAACATTTCGAACTAAATCAATTTAATAAAACCATAAGACTATTATTTCATGGGTTGGTCATATAAGAGACTTCTTCTAACGAACTGTTGCAGTTCATCTAATTTTTGTAGTTAAAAAGTCTTTTGCCAGAAATGTATTAGGAAATATTTGTTTGGCTTCATTAAGCAGATCTATTGGCTTGACTACACTTTTTGGTGTGTATCTTGGACTTATATGAGTTAAAACTAATTTTTTTGCATTTGATAATAAAGCAGTTTTTGCCGCCATAGTAGTTGTTGAATGTAACTTTTCAAATGCCATTTCTTCATCTTTCTCTGAAAAGGTTGACTCATGAACTAATAAATCAACATTTTTTGATAGTTCGACAGCTCTTTCGCTAAAAATTGTGTCTGTGCAATAAACAAAACTCTCACCTTTTTTTGTCTCACCACAGAAATCACTTCCATTTAAAATCCTTCCATCTTCTAATTTAACTCTCTGACCAGAATGTAATCTACCGTAAATTGGCCCTTCTGGAATATTTAATTTTTTTGCTTTTTCAAGATTGAATTGCCCTGGTTTATCCTTTTCATTGACTCGATATCCAAAAGCGGGTAGCCTATGCTTTAGAGATGCACATCTAACCTCCATAAGCTCATCCTCAAATAAATTGGTATTTGTTTGTGCAGAATTTTCCACTTCAAAAAATTTAAGAGGATAAGAAATTTTGCAGTAGCTATTTTTTAAAGCAGAAGAAATAAAATTTTTAAGATTTGAAGGACCATAGATATCTATACCTTTGCTATTGCCAGAGAGTCCAAGTGTAGCTAATAAACCTGGTAATCCATAAATATGGTCACCATGCATATGTGTAATAAAAATCTTTCTGATTTGAGAGGATTTTATTGTACTTTTAATTAATTGATGTTGTGTCCCTTCTCCGCAGTCAAAAAGCCAAACCTCAGCTTTTTGTGAAAGCTTAAGAGCAAGAGAAGAGACATTTCTTGTAAGTGTTGGGACTCCTGAACTAGTTCCTAGGAAAGTAATGTTCACTTATAAAAATATTTTTGTATGTAATGCCTAGATTAAATCTAAACTTTTAGGCAAACTAAGGCAAATGCAAAATTTGTTTCTAAAACAAAGTGCTTACAACACCTTTAAAACTTACCAATAAATATTTTGTTATTGGTTTTATATCTCTCTCATTTTTTTGTAATCAAAATTTAAATGCTTCAAATGGACCAATAATTCGGGTCCTTATATCTAAAGAAAAAAACTTGAGAATCAGGGCTGATAGGAATATTCCTTTGATTTTTAATTATAAAAATCTAATAAAAAAAAATGTGAAAGGAATAACTTTAAAAAAAGGGAAGAATTCAACAAAACTATTTTTTGATAAAAACAAATCAAAAGTCTATGAAATTAAGGATGATAAAGGATTTGTTATAAAATCCTATGATAAAAGGGGGATATGGGTTGGAGGTAAAAGATATTCTGGATTGATTAAGATCAAATTTTTAAAAAATGAAATTTTTGTTGTAAACATACTTGGAATTGAAAAATATCTTACAAGTGTAGTAGGTTCAGAGATGCCACATAGATGGCCTTTAGAGGCCTTAAAAGCGCAAGCTATAGCTTCCAGAACTTATGCTTTAAAGAAAACTGGAAATGCTTTGTACGATATCGACTCCACGCAAAGTGATCAGGTTTATAATGGTTTAGAATCGAAAACATATAGAACAAATAAAGCGGTAAAAGATACAAGATCATTAGTTATTACTCATAAAAATAAACTAATAAATGCATTATTTCATAGTAGTTCGGCAGGTATGACAGAGAATAGTGAGGATGTTTGGAGGGATAAATATCCTTATCTTATTAGTGTTAAAGATTTTGATCAAAAGAATCCAAAGTTGTATTGGAAAAAAATATTTTCTAATAAAGAATTGCAAATACTATTCCCTAACATTGGTGGAATTAAGGATATGGAAATACTAGATATTACTAAAACTGGACGTGTTAAAAATATTAAATTAATTGGTAATTATGGCTCGCTTGATTTCTCAGGGACAAGTCTGAGAAAAAAAATGGGTTTAAAAAGTACTTTATTTAGATTTAATTTTATTGAAGTTAATACAAATCCAGAAAATAATAAGATTAAAAATACAAATAACTCATTACTGATTTCTGGAATGGGATCTGGCCATGGGGTTGGTATGAGTCAATGGGGAGCAAAACATTTAGCCATGCGTGGGTACCAAGCTAAAGATATTTTGAAGCATTATTATAAGCAAATTCAAATTAAACCATTCAAAGAAATATATAAGTAGTATTTACTTAGAATTAAGAACTAGTTTTGGTAGTAAAAGATCATAATCTTTACGAACATAAATTCCGATTCCTAATAACTGATATTTATCATCAAATACTAGAAATTTATTTTGCTTAGATTGATAAACGTTTTTAATTAGATTTGTAGCTCTTAATTCAATTTGCCTGCCTGTCCTCCAATAGAGAATATCTAATTCACTAGCTAAATGAATTTTGGGCAGATGATCTAGTGCTTCTTCTATTGGAATAATGAATTTATCTTTTTCATTATGTCTTTTAACAAGATAATCTAAACTGTTTGATGTGTCTTCACTAAAACCCGATGCTTTAGTTCGTCTAAGATCATACAAGCATCCCTCAGATTTTAATAAAATTCCTAAATCTCTAGCTATTGATCTTATATAAGTTCCTGATGAACAATTTATTTCAATCCTTAATTGACCATTTGCTTGATTCCAATTTTTCAATATTAATGATTCTACTTTTACCTCTTTTGAAGGTAAAGTAAAATCTTCTTTTCTCCAAGATTTTTTATAAGCCCTTTCACCATTTATATGAACGCTTGAAACTTGTGGTGGAATTTGTTGAATTATTCCTCTGAATGAATTTAGACTATCATCTAAATCATCAAAGGTTAATTTTGGAACATCTTTTTGTTTCATGATTTCCCCATGGATATCATCAGTTGAAGTCTTTATACCAAGTTGAATTATTCCTACGTATGATTTTTCTTGAGGTAAATACTGAATAAATCTTGTCGCTGATCCAAGAGCTAAAGGTAAAACACCAGTCACTTGAGGATCTAAGGTTCCAGTGTGTCCAACTTTCTTGATATTAAAAATTCTTTTAATTCTTTTTACACAATCATGAGATGTGCAATTTTTACTTTTATTAATAATTAAGAAACCATCATTTACTTCCATTAGATATTAAGATTTTATGAAAACATTATTCTTTATTTTATTATTTTAAATAAATAACAACTTGTGAAAATTGAAAAAGAATAAAACCATATTAAATGATTTCTTTAAAGATGCTTTTGAACTAAAGTCGCACCTAATAGAATTTTTACCTATTAATGAGGATAATTTTAATAATTTTCTCATTAATGCAAAAATGAATTTGGCTAATATCCATCCGGGGAATAGTTCAGTTGAGAATTCCGCATTTTATGAAGATATTGTTGGCGATAAGCATCTGGCAGATCTATCTGCTTGGCATTTGACTAGTAAAGAATATATCGGAAGTACATTGAAGTTGCAACAAACTTTTTCTCAAAATATGGTCTTGGATTTTGGAGGTGGGATTGGGACACACACATTGGCTAACGCCATGTCAGAGAATGTAGAACATGTCTTTTTTGTTGATATAAACGAAACAAATAGAGAATTTGTAAAATTTAGAGCCAAAAAATTGGGATTGGATCAAAAAATATCTTTCCATAAATCTATTAAAGATACAAATATCAAAAAATTTGATTCAATTGTGTGCTTAGATGTTTTAGAACATTTGGATGATCCTGCAATGCAACTTGATGAATTTCATGAAATCATGTCAGAAGATTCAGTTTCTATATTTAATTGGTATTTCTACAAGGGTGACAACAATGAATATCCATTTCACCTTGATGAAGAGAGATTAGTTTCGAAATTTTTTGAAACCTTGCAATATAAATTTATAGAGACTTTCCATCCTTTATTAATAACAACAAGAGTTTATAAAAAGAAAGTTTGAGTTAAATAACTATATTTACTCTTTTTCTATTTCTTAAATTTCTTTTGATGCTTTCGTAACTAACTATTCCATCTTTCAAAGCAAATAAAGTATCATCTTTACCTTTCCCTACGTTTAAACCTGGTAAAAATGAAGTACCTCTTTGCCTTATTATTATTGAACCCGCAGTTACTTTTTCTCCTCCATATGCTTTAACTCCTAGACGCTTAGAATTTGAATCTCTACCGTTTCTTGTGGAGCCAGTTCCTTTTTTGTGTGCCATAATTCAGTCTTTAATTAAGATTCCTCTTTTTTGGTGCTTGTTGATTTCTTAGAACTTTCAGCTTTTGTTGAGTTCTTAGATTCACTTTTATTTATTGTAATAGATTTTACCATAACCCTGGTAAGTTCTTGTCTATGACCCATTTTTCTTCTAGTTTTCTTTTTTGGCCTCATCTTATAAACAATTATTTTCTTATCTCTTAAATGAGACATTACTTCTAATTCAATTTTGGCATTTTTTATGTAAGGTTTTCCAATGGAGATACTTTTATTGTCCTTTATGAGAAGGATATTATCTAAAATGATTTTTTCTTTTTCTTTAGCATTAATTCTATCTAAATCATAATATTTATTTACCTTAAATAGAAATTGTCTCCCTGAGGTTTCTGCTATGGCAAAAAGATTATTTTCTGCAACTGCAGTTTTCGAATTTTTTGTGGTTGTCATGTTGTTATGGACGCAATAAGGCTCAACAGTATAGGTTGTATTATGCCTTAACTTGCAATCATTTAGTTTTTACTATTTTGACTTTTATTAGTGTATTTAGTCAAGATATATCTAGAATAAATATTATGTATATAATTATGAGGTGTTAAATGGCCGCCAGAAAAACTTATATTCTAAAATTATATGTAGCAGGAAATACTCCTAACTCTATGAGAGCTCTAAATACTTTGAAGGGCATATTAGAAACAGAATTTAAAGGTGTTTATGCGTTGAAAGTTATAGATGTGTTAAAAAGTCCACAATTAGCTGAGGAAGACAAGATTTTAGCTACACCAACATTAGCGAAGATACTCCCTCCTCCTGTAAGAAAAATCATTGGTGATTTGTCGGATAGAGAAAAAGTCTTGATTGGATTAGATTTACTTTTCGACGAACTACATGAATCGGAAGTAAAGGTTAAGTAAGATAAAAATAGAAAATTCTCTATAGTTATACTTACAACAGTTATTCAAAATTAAAATATTACAAATATGAAAGAAACTGATCAAAATAAATCAAATAAAATGCAAGTGCAAAAATTACCCACTGGCATAGAGGGCTTTGATGATGTTTGTAGGGGTGGTTTACCTTCATCAAGAAGCACTCTTGTAAGTGGTACTTCTGGAACAGGTAAAACAGTATTTTCCTTGCAATATCTTCATCATGGGATAGATAATTTTGATGAACCAGGTATTTTTGTAACTTTCGAAGAATCACCATTAGATATTATTAGAAATGCTGCCAGTTTTGGTTGGGATCTTCAAGATCATATTGATCAAAATAAATTATTTATTCTAGATGCTTCTCCTGATCCTGATGGCCAGGATGTTGCTGGAAACTTTGATTTATCAGGCTTAATTGAAAGGATAAGTTATGCAATAAGAAAATATAAAGCAAAAAGAGTCGCTATAGATTCAATAACTGCTGTTTTTCAACAATATGACGCGATATATGTCGTTAGAAGAGAAATTTTTCGATTAATTGCGAGATTAAAAGAAATAGGCGTTACTACAGTAATGACAACAGAAAGGGTAGATGATTATGGACCCATCGCACGTTATGGCGTTGAAGAATTTGTATCAGATAATGTTGTATTGCTAAGAAATGTTCTTGAGTCTGAGAAAAGAAGAAGAACACTAGAGGTTTTAAAGTTGAGAGGTACCACTCATATGAAAGGAGAATTCCCATTCACAATGGGAGAAAACGGCATAAGCGTTTTTCCTTTGGGAGCTATGAGATTGACACAAAGATCATCAAATATTCGAATAAGTTCTGGTGTAAAAGATCTTGATGAAATGTGCGGAGGAGGCTACTTTCAAGATTCAATTATTCTTGCTACTGGTGCTACTGGAACTGGTAAAACGATGCTAGTCTCTAAATTTATAGAAGATGCATATAGAAATAAGGAAAGAGCAATTCTTTTCGCTTATGAAGAATCAAGAGCTCAACTCCTAAGAAACGCAACCAGTTGGGGGATTGATTTTGAAAAAATGGAAAGTGATGGATTACTTAAAATTATATGTGCTTACCCAGAATCAACTGGACTTGAAGATCATTTACAAATTATAAAGACACAAATAAATCAATTTAAACCTACCAGAATGGCTATAGATTCTTTATCCGCTTTAGCGAGAGGAGTTAGTTTAAATGCCTTTAGGCAATTTGTTATTGGTGTTACAGGCTATGCTAAACAAGAGGAAATAGCAGGGTTTTTTACAAATACAGCAGAAGAATTCATGGGAAGTCATTCAATCACAGATTCTCATATATCTACTATTACAGATACTATATTATTACTGCAGTATGTTGAAATTAAAGGGGAAATGGCTAGAGCTTTAAATGTGTTTAAAATGCGAGGTTCATGGCACGATAAAAGGATAAGGGAGTTCATTATCACCAGTAGTGGCCCTGAAATTAAAGATTCATTTTCGAATTTTGAACAGATTTTCAGTGGGGCACCTCATAGGATAATTCCTGATGATAATTTGCCAAATGTATTTAAAGGGATAGATAAAAGTTAAATTAATTCTTCTATTTGACTATTTGATAAGTTCTTTTCATTATTAATTGTATTAAAAAGGATTTCATCTTTATCTGATTGTTCTAATGGAAGATCAAACCAAAAAGTAGTACCAGTGCCTAATTCACTAGCCATTCTTACTTCACCTCCATGTTTTTCAATAATTCCTCTAACAATAGATAGCCCTAAACCAGTTCCTTGTTCAGTGTGGACAGAATTTTCCACTCTGAAGAAACGATCGAATATTTTTTCTTGATCCGATTGAGAAATACCGCATCCTGTATCTGCGATCTCAATTCTGATCTTAGGTAAAGGAGAAACAAGTTCACATTGGGGAGCTGCTAGAGATTCATTTGGAGGGAAAGCTGGACAGGAATCAGGCCAAGTATAAGCTCTAATCATTAAAGTGCTATTTTTAGCACTAAATTTCAAACCATTCCCTAATAAATTATCAAACACTTGTAGCAATAAATCCCAATTACCTAATATTGACGGGATATTTTCCTCTATATCACAAGCAAGAGAAACATTTTTTTCGGATGCATTTAGTTTATAATTCCTGAGCGTTTGTTCGATAGCAGGTTTTACGTCCATTGGCTCAAGTTGAATTAATTTACCAGATTCTAATCTTGATAAATCTAGAACATCGTTAACCAGACGAGTAAGTCTATCAGTCTCTGAATTTGCAATACTTAGAAAATCTAATTGTTCTTCGTTCGTTAATTGATCTTTTAAATCATATAAAGTCTCAACATAGCTTTTTATGTTGAAAAGAGGTGTACGTAATTCATGAGAAACATTACTTATAAATCTATTTTGTGCTGCATTCAGTTCCACCTCTCTTGTGAGATCTTGTACTGTTACAGCTATACCTTTTAATTGAACTTTGTTTGTATCAAGTACTGACTGTAAAACTATCCTTAAAGTTCTTGGAGGCTCCCCTACACTACATCTTATGTCATCACATTCTTTATCCTTTTCAAGAATAGATTCAATAGATGAATGTAAATCGTTTGCAAGGATTTCAGGTATTTCATTTAAAAGATCTTTGCCTTCTAAATATCTACCTTCCCATCTAAAAAGTCTCTTTGCTGTAGGATTGGCTAATACAATTTTACCTTTAGAATCTAATAGTATTGCGCCATCTGCCATAGTAGATATTAAAGATTGCTGCTTTATTTGAGCAGCCTTTAATTCTTCAATATTGGCTTCATCATAGTCTTCTAATTGAGAAGCCATTCTATTAAATGATGTAAGTAACTCTCCTAATTCTCCAGTCATTGGAAAAGAAATTCTTGACTTGAAATTACCCTGAGAAATCTCTCTAACACCTCTAACTAACTCTCTCACTGGTCTTGTGATTGTAAGTGCGTTAAATACTGCTCCAAGTATTACCAAGACCCAAATTGAAATAAACACTGCAACTGTTACCTCTCTTGTCAGAGCCGCACTTGCTAATGCTTTTTTATTGGGAGTAACACCTAAGGCTAAAGTTCCTACATATTGGCCTTTCCATAGCATTGGAACAAAAACATCTGTAACTTGACCTTGTGGAGTTGAATGTTGCTTTACAACTGGAAACTGAGGTCTTTTCTTTAATTCGGAGGGTAATTTAAGTTTTCTCGTAAGTTGGAATTGACTATTAGAGCTTGAAGGACTTGCACTTATTGGAATTCCAAGTTGGACAACATCTTCTTCATTAGTAAAAAATATATATCTTAAATTTCTACTTGATCTCCAAAATTTTTCTGCCACATTAGAAATCTCTTTTTTCTGATTATTAGCAACAAGTTCAGTAACATTACCGGAAAGTAATAATCCAAGATCTCTTGCGTATCTGGTATCATTCATCCCTGCATCTCTTTGAATACTGTTGAGAGCAAAGAATGTGATTCCTGTCATTAATAAACTTACTACTAGTGTTGCTATTGCTAGTAACTTTGTTCTGAGACTAAAACCACTCCACCATTTAACCAGGCTTTCCCACCAATACTTATTTTCAGGGTTAATTTCTGAATTATTGTTTAGGAAAATTTTATTTTTATTTATGTTATTTTGATTATCCATTAGTGACCCTCATAAGAATAATTTGTTCTTACTTGATTTCCAATATCTTTTCTATAGTAAATTCCATCAAAGTTAATGCCTTTTAGAACTCTATAAGCCGTATTGAATGCACTATCAAAATCTTCACCTTGACATACAACACTTAAAACTCTGCCTCCATCAGTGATAATATCTCCTTGCTCATTTATTGATGTGCCTGAATGAAAAATTTGTACATTTTCATATTCATCATAATTGAAAGATATTGGAAATCCAACATCATAATTCTCAGGGTAACCTTTTGAGGAGGCTATTACGCATCCACTAACTTTAGAAGTGGATAATACTTTTTCGTCTCCGTTAAGATTACCTTTTGCACATTTATATAGAATGTTGACAAAATTAATATCCATTAAAGGCATAATTGTTTGACATTCAGGATCACCAAACCTGCAATTATATTCTATTACTTTTGGTCCGAATTTCGTGATCATTAATCCAAAATACAAAACACCCTTATATTCAATTTTTCTATCAATTAATTCATCAATAGTTGGTTCAATTATTTCTTTACAAATTATTGAAAGTTCTGCATTAGATAAAATTGGAGTTGGTGAATATGCTCCCATACCTCCAGTATTTAAACCTCTATCATTTTCTTCAATTCTTTTATGATCTTGAGCAGATGGCAAAAGGATATATTTTTTACCATCGCAAAGCGCAAAAATTGAAATTTCTGGACCTTCTATTTTCTCTTCGAGTAAAACTATTTTCCCAGAATCACCAAACTTTCCATTGATAATTTCTTTCGTAATTTTTAGAGTATCTTCTTTTGTCTCTGGAATAAAAACCCCTTTGCCAGATGCTAATCCGTCTGCCTTAACAACAAGAGGAAAAGGTGCAGTTGAGATTATCTTCTCAGATTCTTCTATTGAAGATACCTTCCAAAATTTTGCAGTAGGGATATTTGCCTTTCTCATGAAACTTTTAGCCCATGATTTACTTGATTCTAATTTTGCTCCGTCTGAGTTAGGTCCAAAGACTTGAAAATTTTTACTTCTAAGAAAATCTCCAAGACCTTTTGCGAGAGGAATTTCTGGTCCAATTATTATGAAATCAATTTCAAGTGAATTTAAGGTTTGAATTAATAAATTTTTATCTTCGTAATCAAGATTAAGATTTTGACATTTTTTTATTGTCCCAGAACCTCCATTCCCAGGTATTAAGTAAATTTTTTTAATTAGTGTATTTTTTTGTATAGCCCATGCTAAGGAATTTTCTCTCCCGCCATTTCCTATGATTGCGATATTTTCCAATTTTTCAGAAACTTTTTTTGTCATTAAATTAGTGTCCATCAATTGTTTAGAATAGTTATTAATTTTGTTGATTAATCAGTTAAAGTGAAATAGTTTAATTTCTTACTTAATTTATTAACTATTAAGATAATTATATTGTATTTCTTACTATTGGAAATGAATTCTTATGAACACAGATAACAAATTAATTTACGAAGGGAAAGCAAAGAAAATTTTTGCAAATAAAAATACTAAAGAAGTTATTGTTGAATTTAAAGATGATGCTACAGCTTTTAATGCTGCAAAAAAATCAACATTTGAGGGTAAAGGAGAATTAAATTGTTTTATAAGCGAAACCATTTTTAAATATCTGATAAATCAAAACATTCCAACTCACTATATAAAATCAAATTCTAAATCTTCTTTCATAGCTCAAAGAGTAGACATTATACCAATAGAAGTTGTTGTAAGAAATACTGCTTATGGTTCAATATGTAAACAGACAAACATAAAGGCTGGGACAGTATTTAATGAACCCTTATTTGATTTCTATTATAAAGATGATGATTTAAATGATCCGCTTTTAACTTTAGATAGGATTTTATTAATGAATATTATTGAACAAGAAGAATTGATTTTTATTAAAAAATTAACAAATAAAATTAACTTAATACTTATAGAATTCTTTTCTAATATTCAGTTAAAATTAGTTGATTTTAAGGTAGAATATGGCCGAAACAACAAAGGTGAAATAGTTTTAGCTGATGAATTTAGCCCAGATAATTGCAGATTGTGGGATCTTAAATCAAATAATGGTAAAATTAAAAGCCTAGATAAAGATCGTTTTAGGCATGATTTAGGAGACTTAATTGAGGCTTACAGTGAAATTAGTAATAGAATTAAAAAAATTTATTAGTTCCACTTAAAACATAATTTTTATTTTTACATGAATACCATGAATAATCATCAATTAAAAATAAGAAAAATACTAACTGGTTTTGGAATGTTTTCAATTATTTTAGGAGCAAGTAATAATGATGCTTATTCGCGCAATCTACTGAAGAATAAGTCATTGATAATAAAAAAAAGTGCCGAAACTGAGGTCCTTTCAAGTAGTTATTATAAAGGAAAATTTATAGATACTTATTTAGTTGATAATTTAGAAGAAGCTAATTCAGACTCAGATGCAAATGTACTCATATCAGAAATTGTTATTGAGGGATGGGAAGATCATCCTGAGGGAAGGAAATTAGAGTTAGCTGTTTATGACTCAATGAGTATAAAACCAGGAAGTATAGCTAATAATCAAATATTAAAACAAAACTTAGATTCGATATACGCTAGTGGATGGTTTTCAGGAGTTAAGTTCAAAGCGGAGGACGGTTCCTTAGGAGTGAGGTTAATTGTCAAAGTTGTACCAAACCCAATACTTAAAAAAATTATAATTCAACCAAGCAATAAAATTATTTCTCAAAAATTATTAAATAATATTTTTGATAAATATTATGGTAAAACCTTAAATTTAAATGAACTTCAAGATAAAATTAATGAAATAAAAAAATGGTATGAGGATCAAGGTTATTCTCTCGCTAAAGTAACTGGGCCAGAAAGGATATCTGATAATGGATCTATTCAACTAAATATTGATGAGGGCATTGTCTCAGAAATTCAAATCAGATTTATTGGTACGGATGAAAAAGTTAGGAAAGGTAAGACAAAAGAATGGGTGATAAGACGTGAATTAAGAACTAATTCAGGTGTTGTGTTTAATAGAAAAACATTAGAAAGAGATATTAAAAGACTCTATGCCACCTCTTTATTCAATGATATTAAAGTATCGCTTAAACCTGATAGCCAAAATAGTAAACGAGTAATTATAGCACTTGATATTAGTGAACAAAGGACAGGTTCACTAACTGGTGGAGTCGGTTTTAGTAATTCTGCAGGTATTTTTGCACAATTAGGACTTAAAGAAAGTAATACTTTTGGTAGAGCTTGGAGTACGGATTTGAATCTGAACTTTGGTGACTATTCAACTACTTATAATTTCTCATTATATGATCCTTGGATCAAAGGAGATAAATATAGAACCGCTTTTAAAACAAATATATTTTTAAGCAGGGATTATCCACAAGAATTTAGGAGTGAAAAAAATGGTGTATTGTACGCAGTCAATGATACAGATAGTAATAGTGCAGATTCTTTATCTTCAATTGTCTTAGAAAATGTTGGAGGAGGTTTTACATTTTTAAGGCCTTTGAATGGAGGAGATCCTTTTAGGGAAGCACCTTGGAGAATTTCTGCTGGTATGAATTTCAAGAAAGTAAATATGATTGATAGTTCTGGTAATAAAAAACCATATGCTACTCAAAAGCCAACTACTGCAAATATAAGCGAGATTATTTGTATTGGATATACTCCTAAAGATGGTACATGTCCCTCTGAAAACACGTTAATAAGTGTTTTAGCAGGAGGTGTTCATAACAAATTAAATAATAATATTAACCCTAGTTCGGGTAGTTTATTCAGCTTTGGTACTGAACAATTCTTACCTATAGGGGATAATTCTCCCACATTTAATAGATTAAGAGCATCTTATTCTTGGTTTGTTCCAGTCAGGTTGATTAACTTAACAAAGGAATGTAAATCTGATGTTTCCTCATCTGATGATTGTTTTCAAACTATTGGATTTCAATTAAAAACAGGTACTATTTTGGGTGAATTACCTCCCTATGAATCATTTTGTATGGGTGGCCCTTCTTCCATAAGAGGTTGGGGGTCTTGCGAGCTGTCAGTTAGTAAAAGTTTTGCAGAAGTTTCTGCTGAATATCGTGTCCCAGTATGGAGAATGATATCAAGTTCATTATTCGTAGATGCAGGAACTGATTTTGGATCTCAAAAGGATGTGCCTGGCAAACCAGGGAAACTTTTAAACAAATCAGGATCTGGTTTCTCTCTTGGAGGAGGTATTGGGATTAAAACACCTCTTGGACCAATAAGATTAGATATTGCATCACAAGATCTTAGTGGTAACACAAGATATTCACTTGGTGTTGGTTGGAAATTTTAAGTGTTCCCTTGGCCTTCTAACTACAATGATTGTTTTACTATCTCTGGTTCAATAACTAGAGATGGCGTGGGGTTACATAGTGGAGAAAAAACTAAAATTACAATTAAACCTTATGATCAGGAGGGTTATTATGTATCTTTCTCTGATACTCCTAGTAAAATATATCGCTTGGATCAAAGTTTAATTGGAAGTACAATGCTCTGTACAGCTGTTAAGTTGGATAAAAGAAACTTATATACAATTGAGCATCTTTTATCCTCTTTCGCAGGATGCGGTATTAGTTATATCCATATAGAAGTTGATGGTAAAGAGATACCTCTTTTAGATGGCTCAGCGATTCAATGGGTTAAGGCTTTTGAAGAGGTTGGGATAAAAAAAGTACCCAAACCATCAAATTTTATGAGCGAAATAAATCAGTCTAAAATTTTTAATCAAAATGATTCAGTGATTTCATTAATACCATCTAATCAAATAACAATTATTTCAACTATTAATTTCAAGTATGAAGCTATAGGAGTGCAGACATTTACAATCGAATTAAATCCAAGGGATTATGTAGAAATGATTGCTCCAGCAAGAACTTTTGGATTTAAAGATCAATTTGAAGAATTAAATGAACTTGGTTTGATTAAAGGTGGGAATTTAGAAAATGCACTTGTTTGTGATGGTGATAAATGGATTAATCCCCCATTAAGATTTGCTAATGAACCAATAAGACATAAGATTTTAGATTTAATTGGGGACCTTGCTTTGGTAGGGTTACCTAAGGCGCAAATAATGGTCTATAAAGGATCCCATTCTTTAAATGCTTTATTAGCGTCATCTCTAATAAGTTAATTTTCTGAAATTTTGGAACATCAAAAATCTGTTAATGCAGAGCAAATAACCACCCAAGAGATTTTAGGTCTTTTACCTCATCGATACCCTTTCGCATTAGTCGATAAAGTTATTAACTATGTACCTGGCGAGAAGGCAGTTGCAATAAAAAATATAACTATTAATGAACCACAGTTTCAAGGACATTTCCCAGATAGACCACTTATGCCAGGTGTATTAATAGTTGAGTCAATGGCTCAAGTTGGTGGTTTAATTGTTGCAAAAATGCCTGAACTGCCTAATGGACTATTTGTATTTGCAGGGATCAATAATGTTAAATTTCGAAAACCAGTTTTTCCTGGAGATCAACTATTAATATCTTGTGAATTAGTTAGTTTGAAAAGAAAAAGGTTTGGAAAAATTAAAGGGGAAGTACAAGTTGAAGGTCAATTAGTTTGTTCAGGGGAATTAATGTTTTCTTTAGTTGATTAAAAATGGAAAATATCAAAAAATTTGAAAATTCAAAATCAAATAAATTGAAAATTCATCCTAGTGCCTCTGTTCATCCAAATGCTCAATTACATGATGGTGTTATTGTCGGCCAAGGAGCCATCATAGGGCCTGAAGTTATCATTGGATCTGGGACCTCAGTAGGACCTAATTCTGTAATTGATGGTAAGACAACTTTGGGTAAAAATAATAAAATTTTCCCTAATGTATTTTTGGGGCTTGATCCACAGGATTTAAAATATAAAGGTGCTAATACAGAACTAATAATTGGAGACGATAATACTTTTAGAGAATGTGTAACGATAAACAAAGCAACTAATCAGGGAGAAAAAACAATCATTGGAAATAAGAATTTAATTATGGCATACTCACATATCGGACATAACTGCGAAATTGGTAATAATGTCATACTATCTAATAGTGTCCAAGTCGCTGGTCATGTAATTATTGAAGATTCTGCAGTAGTTGGAGGGTGTTTAGGTATTCATCAATTTGTCCATATTGGATATTTATCAATGATTGGAGGAATGACTAGAGTGACAAGAGACATTCCCCCATTCTGTCTCGCAGAAGGTAGTCCAGGCAAACTTAGAGGTTTAAATAAAGTTGGCATCAAGAGAAGCGGATTAATTGAAAAAAATAATCTTAATTTTAAATTACTCTTGAAAACTTGGCTTTTACTCTTCAAGTCTGATTATATTATTTCGGAAGCAGTTGAGGTGGCAATGAGTCAAGAACTTGACTTATCATCAAAAAAATTATGTGAGTTTGTAAAAAATTCGATATCAAGTAATAGGAGAGGTCCTATGCCAGTAGGGAATTCATGAAGAAAAAAATATTCATAAGTACAGGAGAAGTCTCCGGTGATTTGCATGGTAGCTTATTAGCTAAAGAATTATTTGAGGAGAGTAGGAAACAATCTATTGATTTAGAGATCTATGGTTTAGGCGGTGAAAAGATGAAAAGATCAGGGGTGAAAATCATAAAAGATACTACACCTATAAGTGCTATTGGAATTTGGGAGGCAGTCCCGCTTATATTGCCAATGATAAAAATACAAAAGAAATTTTTGAACGCACTAATTAGAAAATCCCCTAATTGCTTAATTTTAATAGACTATATGGGGCCAAATATTAGTATTGGAAGAGAATTAAAGAAGAAAAAAATAAATTTGCCAATTTATTACTACATAGCACCACAAGAATGGGCTTGGAGAGTAGGAAATAATTCAACAACAGACCTCATTAGTTTCTCTGATAAGATTTTTGCAATTTTTCAGCAAGAGGCAAATTTCTATAAGAAAAGAGGTGGAAGAGTAACTTGGATTGGTCATCCAATGGTTGATCTAACAAAAAAACTTCCTACTAAAAAAGAATCTAGAAAATATTTAGATCTTGCAAATAATCAAAATATACTTTTAATAATGCCAGCTTCAAGACCACAAGAACTAAAATATATATTGCCTACATTTATAAAAGTTGCACAAAAGTTACAAAGAAAATATCCTGATCTTGTAGTATTTATTCCTTCTTGTAGAAAAGTATTTGATCAAATTTTTCAAAAAGCATTAGATAAAAATAATATTTACGGCAGGGTAATATCTACATCAGAGATAGAGGAAACTAAAAGTTATATTTACTCATTATCAAAATTAGCGCTATGCAAATCTGGGACTGTAAATATGGAACTAGCATTATATGGGATCCCTCAAGTTGTTGGTTATAAAGTTAGTAGAGTTACAGCATTTATTGCTAAAAAAATTCTAAATTTTAAATTAAGGTTTATTTCTCCCATCAATCTTTTGATGAAGAGGCTCATAGTTCCAGAATTTGTACAGAAAGAATTTAATGTCAATTCAGTATTTAGAAAATCATGCAAATTATTAGAAAAAAATAATGAAAAGGTAAAAATTAAGCAAGGATATAAATTACTAAAAAAGAATTTAGGTGATGAAGGAGTTGCTAAAAGAGCTGCAAAAGAAATCTTAAATTCAATAATTTAGTATTTATAATCAAGCTATGAAATTTTTATTACCGTTATTAATCATCCTCTCAATCATAACAAATCCAATTAAAGCATATTCTGATGAAATTATTCTTGCAGGAGGCTGTTTTTGGTGCTTAGAACATGATCTTGAGTATGTAGAAGGAGTAGATTTTGTTAGAAGTGGTTATTCAGGTGGAAATTTAAATAATCCTAGTTACGAGAATCATAATGGTCATCAAGAGGTTGTACTAGTCAATTATGACTCCAAAATAGTTTCTTTAGATGAGATTTTGAGACTCTATTTGAGAAATATTGATCCTCTCGACGGTAAAGGCCAATTTTGTGATCGAGGAGATTCATATAGACCAGTGATCTTTTTTCAAAATTCTCTTGAAGAAAACCAATCAAATAATGCATTAATTTCTGCTTCTAGGGAGCTTAAGGTTCCTATTGAAGAAATCAAAGTTGAAGTTAAATCTAAAAATAAATTTTGGTTAGCGGAAGATTATCATCAGAATTTCGCTGAAAACAATGAGTTTAAATATAAATTTTATAGATACTCTTGTGGAAGAGACAAGAGATTAGATCAGCTATGGGGTGAAAATTCTAAAACTGGTAATGAGTGGTCTAAATAAGATCTACACTTTTTCTTTACTTTTGATCCAATCAATTAGAGTTCTAACTCCATACCCTGTTGCCCCACTTGGATTTAATCCTTTATTCTTATCTGTCCAGCATGTTCCAGCGATATCAATATGAGCCCAATTAATATTGCTGTCAAAAAATTCCTCTAGAAATAATGCAGCTGTAATTGATCCTCCTGCTCTTGGCCCAGTATTTTTCATGTCTGCAATGTGAGATTTCAATCCATCTTTGTATGAGTTCTGTAGAGGCATTCGCCATAAACCTTCTCCCTTTTTGAGGGAAGCCTCCAATAATTCTTTTGCTAATTCATCATTATTACTCCACATTCCTGCTACATCATTACCCAAAGCGATAAGGCATGCTCCAGTTAAAGTTGCTAAATCAATTATTGTATTAGGCTTTAAATTAGAGGCATAAGTTAAAGCATCTGCTAGTGTAAGTCTTCCCTCAGCATCAGTATTATTTACTTCGATAGTTTTACCATTTGATGCTGTTATTACATCTCCGGGATGCATTGCTAAACCATTTATCATATTTTCACACGCAGCAACTATAAAATGTATTTCAACACCTTTTGGCTTCAAAGCCCCAATCGCTTTTGCTGCACCCAATACAGCTGCGCTACCTCCCATATCATACTTCATCATTTCTATTTGAGATGCACCAACCTTAAGGTTATATCCACCAGAATCAAAAGTTAGACCTTTACCAACTAATGCGACCTTATGTGATACTGAATTTTCAGGTCTATAAGTCATGTGGATAAATTTAGGTTTTAAATTAGAACCCTTTGCTACTGCTAGATAAGCTCCCATTCCAAGATTCAGACAATCCTTCTCTTCTAGGATTTGTATTTCAAGATTATGTTTATTTGCTATCTCAATAGCTTTTTTTGACATCTCTAGTGGTGTTAGATCATTGGGTGGTGCAGCTACAAGCCTTCTAGCAAACTCAACTCCTTGACAAATGTCCTCGACTTCTTTAAAAGAAATATTTTCAATATTTTCAAGGTTTAGAAATTCAATTTCCTTAAGATTAATTTTTTCATCTCTATGTTTATTAAATCTATTATCTTTATAAGATGATAATCTCAGTATTTCGGCGATATCATAAATTGCATTGTTATTTAACTCCTCCCAAGGCATTAAAATACCAATTTTTTCTTCCTTATCGATTACCTTTCTAATGCATTCTGATAAAGAATTCCTTAAAACATCAGAATTCATTTTATTTTTATCACCAAGGCCTATTATTGATAAAAACTCTAAATTATGCCCTAAAATATTAAGGCTAATTGAGCTTCCTATCTCTCCTTCGAAGTTATTATTTTTAAATTTTTTTTTGATTTCATTTGGTTCTACTATGAAATCAATTTCTTTAAGTTGAGAATCGATTTCATACTTATTTAAACCAACTATTAGGGATCTACCTTGCCAAGAACTTAGTTGATTTTTGAAAATTGAAAATTGCATGTTCTATAAGAAATTTAATAAATTTGTTAATTATTTGTGAAAGTTGTAGTCCATCTATCTCGAGTCTCTTTATTAAATGGAGGTAACCATAAATAGATTAGACGCTTTTCTAATTTACGTCTTAATTTGACCTCTTTGGGAACATCTAGAAAAAAACGTATATCTAAATTGCTTTCTAAATTATTATTTGACATCGTTTCTTTATAGTTGGATATGTAATTTTTGCAGTCATGATCTCCTTTCCATCTTTTATCTGCAGAGTTTGTTTCTCCTATATAAAGAATAATTTTAGAAGTTTTTTGTGTATCAATTACAAAATACATTGCAGGCCCTTTATCTACAGATTTTTTGGAACGCCAAAAATTAATGGAAAAACTTGTAAGTAAAAAAGGATTTATTTTTACTAAATTAAAATTATCATCAATTTCGAACATTGACTTTTGCGAATTTGGATTATGGAGATCTTCAATAACTTTGTTTTGATATTTATTAATATTTTTTCTCCATTGAATTAAAGAGGAACGAGAATGATTTAATTCTTGATTATTTTTAGATGATATAGAAAAGAAGTCATTAGATTCAAATATTTCATATTGAAGACTTTTGGTTAGATTATTTTTTTTCGGAGAGAATGACAATGCTTTGAATTTTTATAAGTCTAATAATCTAATAAAAAAATTTATAAAAAATATTAGAAAAAAAAATTTTTTAATTTTAATCCTTATATTATTATTATTTACAAGATACTAGTTTCATCTTAAAGAAATCTTTGTTTTTAAAAAATTTAGGTAGTATTTTCTACCTTTCAATTGTGGGTAAAATATACTAGTTTATAATATTAAGAGTGCAACTTCACTTCAAATCCTTTGGTATCAGGAAGTGAAAAATATTATAAGTTGCACAGGTGCAACAACTTATTTAAGACATGCAAATTCATCAAGTCAGTTATGATAATAAGTCTCAAGGATTAGAGAGGAGGTTATAAAGATGGGATTTTTTGAATCGGATATTGTACAAGAGGAGGCCAAACAACTTTTTACTGATTATCAGGAATTAATGAAACTAGGTTCTGAATACGGAAAATTTGATAGAGAAGGTAAAAAGATGTTTATAAAGAAAATGGAATCTCTTATGGACCGTTATAAAGTTTTTATGAAAAGATTTGAATTGTCCGAAGATTTTCAGGCGAAAATGACAGTAGAACAATTAAAAACTCAATTAAATCAGTTTGGGATAACTCCTGAACAAATGTTTGATCAAATGAATCAAACTTTAATGAGAATGAAAGATGAACTTGAGAAAAATTCATAATAAATAAAATTTATGGTTCAAACTTCAGATCTACCAGATTGGATTAATAGAGGAATATCAGAGTTATTTCCATCGCAAAATCTAGAACAAAATTTAGCAAATAAGTTAGATGTAAATAATAAAGAACATAGAAAATTAAGAGTAAAGCTTGGGATCGATCCAACTGGTACTGATATTCATATAGGCCATAGTATTCTTTTTAAGAAACTTAGATCTTTTCAAGATCATGGTCATGTAGCTGTTTTAATTATAGGAGATTTTACAGCTCAAATTGGTGATCCTACGGGCAAGAATAAAACAAGGGTTCAACTTTCAAAAGAAGAAGTAGAAGAAAACTCAAAAACTTACTTACAACAATTAGGTATGGGTAAACCGGCTAGTCAATCTATTCTGGATTTTGAAACTAAAGGAAGAATTGAAATTAGAAAAAATAGCGATTGGCTAGAAAATTTAAATTTAAGTTCAATTATTGAACTAATGAGCAGTTGCACCGTAAGCCAAATGTTGGCTAAAGAAGAATTTAATAAAAGATATAATTCTCAAATACCGATTGCTTTACATGAATTTTTATACCCTTTGTTACAAGGCTATGATTCAGTTGCTGTTAACGCAGATATAGAACTTGGAGGGACTGATCAGAAATTTAACATAGCAATTGGAAGAGATTTACAAAGACATTTTAAAAAAGAACCTCAATTTGGAATTTTACTTCCAATTTTAACTGGTTTAGATGGAGTAAAGAAAATGAGTAAATCTGAAATGAATACGGTTTCATTAAATGAAGATCCTTTATCAATGTATTCAAAATTAGAAAAGGTAAAAGATGAAATTATCCCATCTTATATCGAATTACTTACTAGCTTTGATTTGTCAATTTTAGAAAGTAAATCGCCAAGAGAACTACAAAGATTTATGGCTCTTGAGGTTACAGCAAATTTTCATGGAAGAAAAAATGCACTTGAGGCACAATCAAATTGTGAAAAGATTTATTTGGGAGATAATGAAAAAGTGGGAAAAATACCAATAATAGATTTAGATAATATTAATTTTCCAATTAAATTCTTTTATTTATTAAGTTACTTAAAATTTTTTAATTCTAGTAGTGAGTCTAAAAGAGCAATAAAAGGTGGAGGGGTTAGAATTGATAATACAAAAATTACAAATCCAGATTTAATTTTTAATTCAATCGAAGAACTTAAAGGTAAAATTATTCAAATTGGTAAGAAAATTACAAAAAGATTTAAAAATTAAGAGAATATGAATATTCAAAGTTCTAAAGAAAAAATAATACTCGCCTTAGATGGTTTAAATAAAAACGAGATCATAAATTTTTTAAAAAAATGTCCTCAAATTAGATGGGTTAAGGTTGGGTTAGAATTATTTTGTAAAGAAGGTCCTGAAATTATAAAAATATTGAAAAAAATGGAAAAAAAGATTTTCCTGGATCTTAAACTTTATGATATTCCAAATACAATGTATGCGACCTGCTACCAAATTTCGAAGTTAGGAGTAGATATTATTTCATTACATGCATCTGCAGGTTCGAGAGCATTAAAAATATCGAAAAAAGCATCTTTAGAAGGATCTCGCGAATACAATTTAAAACCTCCAAATCTTTTAGGAGTTACAGTTTTAACAAGTTTTTCTTCAGAAGATTTAAAAATAGACTTTAATATACAAACTTCAATAGAAGAGAATGTAAAAAAGCTTGCAGAGCTATCTTTTAACTCTGGATTAGATGGCTGTGTTTGTTCGCCACAGGAACTTAAAACATTGCGATTAACTTACGATAATAATTTTCAATTAATAACGCCTGGTATAAGATTAGAAGAAACAGCTAAACATGATCAAAAAAGAGTGATGACTCCTAAGAAAGCAATATTGAGTGGAGCTTCTAAATTAGTAATTGGAAGGTCCATAACACAATCAGAAAATCCTTCAAGAGTATTTTTAGATATTTGTGAGTGCATAACTTAATTATTCTTTTTACTGATTTTCGGTTCTTCCCCTTTTAAAAGTCTATTTATATTGGATCTATGTTTCCAGATCACAATAGTTGCAACTATAAAACTAAAAATAGTAAAAGAATGGTTAACAGTACCTGTATATCTCAACATATATATAGGTAGAAGAAGTGCTGCAGTGATACTTGATAGAGATACTATTTTGGTTAAACTTATTATTATTAAGAATGTTCCAAAGGATGCGAGACCAACTTGCCAAGAGAGGGCTATAAACATTCCTAATCCAGTTGCAACAGCTTTTCCTCCTTTACCTTTTAACCATATGGGCCAGATGTGTCCTGTGATTGCAAATAGACCAGCAAGAACTTGAAAGATATTGTCAAATAGCAAAAAATAAGCAATCTTTACAGCAATAAACCCTTTTAAAACATCAAGTATAAATACAAATAGAGCAGGCCATTTCCCAATATTTCTTAAAACATTAGTTGCACCAGTTGAACCTGATCCTACATATCTTAAATCTATACCCTTTAAATTTTTGGCATATAGGAATCCACTAGGAAAAGATCCTAATAAATAACTTACCAATAAAATGAAAAAAACTAAAGTCATTACAACAACTCTAAATCATCATAAATTTCTTCTGAACTACCAACAAACGCAAGCCATAAGGGGAATTGTAAAATTGGAACCTCGATACTCGTCTCTAAAGCATCAATTATTATTAATGGAACTTCATCATTATTTTCAAGTCTATCAGCTCTCTCTATGACACCCTCAGCTCTTTCGAAAAGTACTATTCCACTGTTTGGTCCAAAATCTTCTCTATTAAGGCCTAAGGAATCTTGAAGTATCCTTCTCCATTCTCCTAGTCTTTCAGGCTCAGAAGCTAAAATTAAAGTCTGAAATTGATCCCCATATAATTCACCCAAGATAGAAATCAGCCCAGCTGATATAAGTACATTTTTTTGTCTAGAACCTCTACTCTCTAAAGCGCCTCTACCTCCCATATTAAAAAACCAATCTTCAAGCATTTCTATATCTATTCCCTCAAGACTTCTTCTAAGCTTCCATGGCTCTGCATAGAAATCAGGTTGATTAGAAAAATCTGAGAAACATTTTCTAATTATTTCTTCATCAGGTTTGAAAGTATCAGCAAGTGCAGGGATCTTAATCTCCATATTATTCTTTTGAGTGTTCTGAACTTTATCTAAAGGGGAAGGTTTAATTATCATTTGTTGAGGGACCAAATCTAGCTTTTCTACTGATTGAGAAAGATTTTGCAATGCGCCTGTCAAATAATCTTGGAAACCTTTGACTTGCTTTGCAATAT
The DNA here is from genome assembly GCA_902624085.1 of uncultured Prochlorococcus sp. Lineage (GTDB taxonomy): Bacteria > Cyanobacteriota > Cyanobacteriia > PCC-6307 > Cyanobiaceae > Prochlorococcus_A. The sequence goes on along the minus strand of CACNWD010000004.1, from coordinate 39,483 downwards.
TTTCAGATTGGCCAGAAAAGTTAGATTCAATATCTTTCATTAATAAAATTTTCTTATTTTCTAAATCCTTGATTTCTTTACTTAATAGTAATTTTTTCTCAATGAGATCATTAAAAATTTTTTCATATATGTTTTCATTAGTTGAGTTTTCGTCTCTATTTTTGGATTGATAATTTTTATTCAGTGTTCTATCCTTTCTCTTCTCAGGACTCTTTGCTTCAATACTTTCCTTTGCTTGTTTTGTATCCTTAGGAGCGTTTTCTTTTGTGTTCATTGCACTTTTAACTCAAATAAATTTAGATCATTTTTAATTAATTTCTAGCTCCCCAACTTTATCTTTTAACTGATTTCTTAATTGTTCAGGGTTAAATAAAATAGGAAGTAAATGAGGGCTAGATTTTTCTCTGAAATAAAAAATCCCTGGAAGACTTGGTAAAAATAATTTCCAAGTCAGCCAATTTCTAAAAGGAAATCTCCTGATCTCTTTACCGAATTGCATTACGATAAAATCATCTCTGGAGATTTTAATTCTTAAAGTAAATGATTGAAGTAAAAGAAAAAAACTGAATGAAGCAGAAATAATTGTTGGAATTGAACCAATTTTTAAAAATAAAAGAGAAAAACTTAATGCAATGAGAATTATAGGTAATTGAAATGAAGGAGCAATTGTGATTGAATCTTCATTTTTATTTTCGTTTACCATAATTTATCCAAATAATATCTGTGTTAAGAATACATCCATTAAAGATACTGTAACAAGTGTCATTACTACTGCTCCAGTGGTTGTTGTGCCAACTTCTTTAGGTCCTCCTTTAGTTGTCAGTCCCCATCCACATGAAATAATAGCTATTTGTAAACCAAAAACAACTGACTTAATAATCATAGAGGTTAAATCAGTATTTGTAAGGCTTACGCTGCCTGATCGCACTGATGACCAAAATATAATTGGAGGAACTTTATAGAAAATAGTACTCCATATTTGACCGCTCCATAAGGCTACTGATAAAAATAAAAGACATTGAATTGGAGACATAATTACCATCGCTAGTAATCTTGGTACAACTAAATACTGTACAGGCTCTGTCTTTAGCATAGTAATGGCATCAATTTGTTCAGTTACCTTCATTGATCCCAGTTGTGCTGCATAGGCAGTAGCAACCTTACCTGTCATAAGAGTGGCTGTTAATAATGGAGCCATTTCTCTAGCCATTCCTACCGCTAATAATCCACCTATTTCTCCTGATATACCCATCCCAGATAGTTGAGAAGCAACTTGAATATTAAAAACTGTACCTGCTGCTATGCCAGTTATTAAAACTATAATCAAGCTTCCTGGACCTGCTTCCATTAATTGTTCAAAAAGGTCATTCTTTGATACTTTTCCATTAAATATATAGTTAATAGATTGACCACCAATAACTAGGCTTCTCAATAGTCTTTTAAAATACTTTGGATAATGCATATCTCTAGATTAGCTTGTAATTAATTCTTGATCCCATTTTCTCATAATTAGTAGGCCCCAATAGACAAGGATAGAAGGTATTAACCCCATGCAAATTCTTACGGTTATTAATGCAGAATTTGGTTGGGTAATATCTATAATTCCCTGACAGGCTGCTTGCTTAAAACCAGTAAGAGTTAGAAGATAACCAAATAATCCTACGCTTAGAGCTATTCCAAGCTTTTGACATAAAACCATCCAAGCTGTGTAAATCCCTGCTGCTTTTTCTGGATCATGATCAATAGCATCTGGTAATAAAGACCAGGGTATTAAATATGCTGTTGATGCTCCAAATCCAACAAATAAAATTGTTAGAAATAAAATTAACATTTTTATAGAATCTATATTCAAATTATTTATTTCAAAATTATTTGATAATGGAGGTAATATCATAGCAATCAAGCAACCACCAATCCATATAAATCCTCCAATCTTTAATGCTTTAACTCTTCCATACCTATTAGAATAAAAACTCCAAGCTTGCAATCCCAAAAGAGCACTTATTTGAAAAGGAATGATAATCCAAAAGGATATCCCTCTTGGTACGTTCATGACTTGTTGCAAATATATTAATGAAACCGTTTGCATTAATTGTAATCCACACCAAAGAAGTAAATAAAGATAGATTACCTTTCTGAAAATTTTATTCTTGAAAATACGCCTTAGTTGATTTTTTACTGGTAGTATTTTATTGATAGGTTTTCTCGCAATCTTTGCAAATGGAGCTAGACCCCAAGTTGAAATTAAAGTGATTACTGCAACAATCGTACCGGATATTCTTCCCATCGTCAGGTAACCTATATCGCCTTTTGTTAGACATATTGCTCCAACTGTTAATCCAGATAAGGAAGCTAATATTGAGCCAGTAAATCTAGCGGCATTAAGTCTAGTTCTTATATTTTCATCTTCACTAATTTCTGTCGCTAATGCTCCATAAGGAAGATTTACGGATGTATAAGCAGTCATGTACAAGATTGATGTAAATATGTAGTAAAAAGTTTTTTCTTTCACACTGTATTCATTAGGAATCCACCACATTGCAGCTAGAAAAATTCCGAGAGGGAGTGATGCTCCAATCATCCAAGGTAGTCTCGGGCCCCATCTTGATTGAGTATGGTCACTCAGCCAGCCAATCAAAGGATCATTAATAGCATCCCAGAGCTTAATTATCATTAAGATAGAACTTGCTATCCATGGGGGTAAACCCGCAGCACAGGTAAAGAAAGGAAAGAGATAAAAACCAAATTGAGCATTAGCAAGTCCTGTCCCTGAATCTCCAAGTCCATAGGAAAGCATTAATCTAGTTCTTGATCCAGTTATATTTTTTGAATGTGAATTTTCCAATCTTTTAAAGTAGTTGATTGTTTGATAATGTATTATTGCAGAGTAATGATTTTTTACATTATGCGGGCGTAGTTTAGTGGTAAAACCTCAGCCTTCCAAGCTGATGATGCGGGTTCGATTCCCGCCGCCCGCTTTAATTAATTGGAAATACATTTTCAAATACTTCATTTTTTACTAGCAAAATAGAGCTTAAAGCATTGATCTCTATAAATTTATCTTTTAATGGTTTAGGTTTCAATGAAGAATTAAAAGAAGTATCTAAAACTTTTATCCAATTGCTCTGTGATGAGGGGATAGAAAAATTAATATTTTTTGAGTATGCATTTAAGCCAATCCAAATTAATGGATTTTTATCTTTATTTATACTAAAAGCAATCGTGTGTGACCAACTACCCCAGTCTGGTTTATTCAAAGTCGTCCCATGCCACTGGTACTCAATAATGTTTTTATTATTTGAACTTTCTTTATTTAAAAGAGGATTGATTAAATAAATTAATTTTTTTCTTATAAAAGTAAGTTGTTTGACAAAATTCAATAATTCTAAATCTTGATTAGTTTCTTCCCAATTCATCCAGCCTAAACTATTATTTTGGCACCAAGTATTGTTATTACCACCTTGAGTTCTTCCTATCTCATCTCCCATGAGCATCATTGGCACACCCCTTGAAATAAATAATGATAAAAGAAAGTTTTTTTGTTGTTGAAGTCTTAATGTATTAATTTGTTTGTTGGAAGTTGGTCCTTCAACCCCGTAATTATATGAATTATTATTATTCTCTCCATCTTTATTTTTTTCTCTATTTGCAAAATTATGCTTAATGTTAAAACTTACAAGATCTCTTAACGTGAATCCATCATGTGAAGTAATAAAGTTGATTGTATTTGTATTCATTTTCTCTAAATCATAAATAGAGGGACTACCTTGTATTTTGTCGCTCATTTTCCAAGCAGTACTATCTTCCCCTTTCCAAAATCTTCTAACATCATCTCTGAAATGACCATTCCAAGTAAAAGTTGTTTTTGAGGGAAAATCTTTAATTTTGTATAGCCCTCCGCAGTCCCATGGTTCGCTGATTAATTTGATTTCCGTTAAATCTGGATCTGATTCAATATCTTCAAAAAGTGGTGGGTTATCAAGGGGTATTAGATTTTCTCCCCTGGTTAAAGCTATCCCTAAGTCAAATCTAAATCCATCGATCCCAAATTCATTTACCCAGCATTTAAGTGAATCTATAATTAACATTCTTACTAAACTTCTATTGGCGGCTATAGTATTGCCGCAACCACTCACATCCTGAAATTTATTTTTATCTAAAAAATAATATAAGTTTTCATCCAGACCTTTCCAGGATAATACAGGGCCATGACTGTTCCCCTCAGATGTATGGTTATAAACCACATCTAGAATTACTTCAATTTTATTCTTGTGACATTCTTCAACAAATCTTTTAAATTCTTGTCTTATTTTTTTTGGTGAAATCTCATTAAAATATTCAAAATGAGGGGTGAACCAGTTTATTGGACTATATCCCCAAAAATTATCAAGGCCATTTGGAGCATCGTTGGGGTCAAAGCAAAAAACAGGAAGTAATTCGATTGAAGTTATTCCAAGATTCTTTAAGTAAGGAATCTTTTTCACAAATTTCTGAAAACAACTTTCATTGTTACTGCGATCATTCGACTCAATTTTTTCTGTAAAAGATCCAATATGTAATTCATAGATTATTGATTCCTCCCATGAATGTTTTGGGTTTGGAAATTCTTTAAAATTGAATTTTTCTCTATCACATACAACACTCTTTAGACAGCAATTTGTATTATCACTCTCATCAGCAGATCTATCTCTCTCGTAGTTTTCCCAACCAGTTATCCCTCTTGAACATGGGTCAATTAATACTTTTTTAGAATAATCTCTATTAAGTCCATCTTTTTTCTGATGAATTCTATATGCATAAATTGTGCCTTCTCCAAGACCTTCAATCTCAGCCCGCCAATAAGGACCGGATTTATATTTGTTATCTAGAGTATAAATAGATACAGGTTTAGTTGAATTACTCTCTTCAAAAATTAAAATCTCAACTAAAACTGCATTTGTTGCAACTAAGCAAAAATTGACCCCAAAGTCTGTGATTGTGCTTCCTAAGGGAACTGATTTGCCTATATTAATTACAGTCACTTTTTAAAAAAATAAGAACTTTTTAGAATTAGAATTCATAACATAATTAAATCTAAAAGATTTAAGAATTATCAATTTTGATAGTTTTAAGATTTAAATAAATCACATTAGATAATTACATACTATTAGCTTTTTATTTTTGCGGCTACTTAAATATGGTTTTCAAATTTATCTTGCCAATTTAACCTAAGAGTCTTGAAAATCTCTTATTGGATGTGATGAGAACAAAATATATGAGAAAGTTAATAAAAAATAATATTAGGTTTGGATTTTTTTTAATAAATTTATAAAAAATCTTTTTATTATTATTCTTAATCTTTTCAATAAGTAAGAACCAAGTGATACCAACTGATTTGAAAGATTAATAATTTATCTAATATATGAATAATTTTTTTATGCAGGATGAAAAAATTATTCTATGTTGAAATAAATGTCATTAAACTCTGTATAAAGCTTTGCGATGACGGCATTTTCGGTTGCCGTATTTGAATTTGCTCAATATGATGTGCAAGTTCGAGATATTTAGATTGATTTCAAATTAATCTTTTAATTCTCTGCTTTACAAACAATTCAATGAACAAAGCTGATTTAGTAAATCTTGTTGCTGCTCGTACTGAGCTCACAAAAACAGATGTTTCCTTAGTTGTTGATGCAGCCATTGAAACTATCGTTGATTCAGTTGTGGAAGGCAAAAAAGTCTCCATACTAGGATTTGGTTCTTTTGAACCAAGAGATCGTTCTGCTAGGCAGGGCCTAAACCCTAAAACAGGTGAAAAAATAGCTATCCCAGCTAAGAGAGTACCCACATTCTCAGCAGGAAAATTATTTAAAGATAGAGTACAAGGTTAATATATTTAGATGTATTATCTTGTAATAGGGTGCTCAATATGAGCCCCCTTTTTTATGAAATATTTTTTCCAGTTAGATTTATAAAGTTAAAACAAAATAGTTCATGATTATAAGAAAAAATTTATTAATTTTGATTTTCTGCGTATCAAATTGCTTTGTCGATTTAATATCAACTGAGCCCTATTATAATTCATATTTTTTAAAGGAATTAAATAAATGTTTTGAGTCTGATAACGGGGATAAATGTAAGGAAATGATTTTACTTACTGAACGAATGCAGTTAAGAGAATACTACAAAGGAAATCTTAAATGTCAAACAAGTATATTAGGTTTGCAAACTGAGCTTATAAGAAATATTTACTTTGGTAGAGAAAAAGGTAATGAATCTGGGAAAACAATTCCAGCTCTAATTAAAAATTGTTAATTTTAAAAAAAATTTTAAAACATAGAATACTATATGTTTGAAGTATTATTTTTATGAACAAAGGTTTTTCAGACAACTCAAATTTAGATAATAATAAGGCTGAAGAAATTAAAAATCCTAAAACAGGATTAGCAAAGATACTTGCCGAGAAGAAATTTACCTACACATTGCCTGGTAAAAGACAAATAAATATTTTCGCAACCATAGTATTAGGTTTGAATTTTATACTATTGGTTGGAATTATATTATTTTTAAATAATGAATCTTTTCATGATTTTATATTTAATTTTGGAAGATAATTAATTTACTACAGAAATGTCATGATATAAAATGCTAAATTATTGAATATTCACTTATATTTTAATGAAAATAATAGGGTTCATATCGCAAATATTATTAATTTTGTTTTTTATAATAATTATAACTTTTTGGTTCTCAGCTTATAACTCAGCTTTTGAAGCAGACAGGGCATGTCATAGTCTTTTGTACAGTTATTCTGATTCTACTAACTTGGGATGTGACCATGATACCGAGACTCATAAGTGGATATTGTATGAGAATCAGGAAAACGGAGTCAGTGCAAAAGTGATTAAAAGATTTAGATACAGATTTTTATAAATTTATTTTACTAAAAATATTTTTAGCGGAGATGATAGAAATCATAGCTGATAAAGAAAATGTTAAATATTGGCCTAAATCTCCTTCACTATAAATACCATTTTTTAGAAAAGGTAAATCTATTAAAGAAGCGATTGATCCCCAAATAATGACCCAGGCAGAGATGTATAAAAACACCTTAAATTTGTTATTTGTTTTTACCATAGTTCAATTAATACCAAATATTGCAGAAGTAACTGGGCGACCGTGAAAAACTAATTCAGTCAGTATCAACATTAAGAATCCAACCATGGCTGCCCTTCCGTTCACGAGTTCAGCACTTTCATTAAATCCAAATACGTCATTTACTGCCTCACCACTATTATCTATCCATTTAGAGTCTTGATTATTAATGGTTGAAATATTTTCAGTATCTTCAGATAATTCTGAATCATTTAATTTATTTTTTTCCATAAAATTGTTTTAAGTATATACTAATTTAAAAATATTACACCTGTTAGAGGTTAATTAATTTATAAAAAAAATCAAACTAAAAAATATAAGCCAAAGGAATTCCAACCTAATTATCAAATTACAAATATGCGTTATCGAGTCTCTATTACATTTATTGCCTTTGTCATTTAATATTGGTTTTAATATTATTTTTTCTTGATATTTATTTTCTCCACCAAGTTTTATATTTGCAATATGAGCAAATATTGCTTCAGAAATCCCAGAGTTAGGTGATTCATATTGTCGCCCTTCAGAAAAAGCTTTTTTGATTAATTTAAAATAATTTGGAATTTTTATGCTTACTAAAGGTAATGTTAAGACAACAACTCTGCTTGGTATATAAGTCGCATAGTCTTCAAACTTTGCGCTGAAAAACCCAATATATTTAAAAGGTTTATATTTATAACCAACCATTGAATCAAGTGTGCTTAATGCTTTATAAGAGAATCCAAGAGATAGAGGCCCTGGTAGATAAATTGAATAATTTAGAAAAAAAGCCCCTAAAAATATCCAGAATAATGGACCAAAAATCCCATCAACTGAATTCTCTGTCAAGCTTTCCGTTGCTGATCTCATTAAATTTTCTTTTGAACAGGAACTTACATTCCTACTAACAAGTCTTTGAACTTTATCTATAATAATTTGATTAGGTTCCTCATCTAAAGATTCGTCCTTTATTAAATATGAAATTTCTTTAACACTTGAAATTAAGCTTTTGCTTGCGAGACAGCTGGAAAGTCCGATAAGAATAGATATTCCCCAAAATAGATTCCCTCCTGATTGGAAAAATTTCAATTCTAGATATTTTCCAGAAAAGTAACTTAAAGTTAAGGTAGATATTAATAGTAATAAACCTCCCAACAATTGTAAATTTTTACCTTTTAGAGATTTTAAATATGTTTTAGTAAATTTATCAATCCAAAATCCAATTATTTGAACCGGATGTAAAAGAAATGATGGATCGCCTATAAGGAAGTCAAAAAAAAATGATCCTAAGACTAAAGAGTAAATTTCTATTTTAGCCAACTAAACATTGCTCGTAAGCCTTTACCAACTTTTTCTATCTCATGATTAGAATTTTCTTCTCTTAACTTATTCATTACTGGTTTACCAGCCTCACATTCTTGAACAAAATTCTTAGAAAAAGTTCCATCTTGAATATCTTTTAATATGTTTTTCATCTCTTTTCTGGTTTCTTCATTGATAAGCCTTTTACCACTTACATAATCTCCATATTCTGCAGTATTTGAAATAGAATCTCTCATTTGGGAAAGACCTCCTTTAACCATAAGATCAACTATTAATTTAACTTCATGCAAGCATTCAAAGTAGGCTAATTCTGGTTGATAACCAGCCTCTACAAGTGTTTCAAAACCTGCTTTAACAAGTTCAGATAATCCACCGCACAATACGGCCTGCTCTCCAAATAAATCAGTCTCAGTCTCTTCTTTGAAATTAGTTTCGAGGATGCCTGCTCTTGTACCCCCAATACCTTTGGCATAAGCCATCGCTAGTGATCTAGCTTTTCCTGAGTAATCTTGTTCGACAGCGAATAATGCTGGAACTCCCTGTCCATTTTGATATTCCCAGCGTACAGTGTGGCCAGGGCCTTTTGGCGCAATCATTACCACATCGACAAAGCTTGGAGGCTTTACTAATCCAAATCTTATATTAAATCCATGTGCAAAACTGATTACTTTACCTTCTTTGAGATTAGGCTCAATTTCTTTTTCATAAACATCTTTTTGAAACTCATCTGGTAAAAGAATCATTATCCAATCTGACCTGTCGCAAGCTTCTGAAACGCTAAATACTTCTAATCCATCATTTTTTGCTTTACTCTCAGATTTACTGCCTTTATATAATCCAACAATTACATCTACACCACTGTCTTTAAGATTTAATGCATGAGCATGACCTTGTGATCCATAGCCAATTATTGCTAGGGTTTTATTATTTAGGAGACTTAGATCTGCATCAGAGTCATAAAAGAGTTGCGTCATTAGTTCTGAAACTGCGTTGTTTTGACAATTATAATCTTAGACATTATTTAGCTAAATAAACTTAATGCTTATAATTAAGCAATTTATCTTTTACATAAATTTATTTTAAAAGATTTTATTTCGCCTCACTTGGATGGGTAATAACACGATCTATAAGACCGTAATTTTTTGCTTCCTCAGCACTTAAGAAATAATCTCTGTCAGTATCTTTTTCAATTTTTTCAAATGTTTGACCTGTCATCTCTGACATTGACTGGTTTAACATATCTTTGATTCTTAAAATTTCTTTTGCTTCAATTTCAATATCGCTTGCTTGCCGCTGAGAAGTACCTCCTAAAGGCTGATGAATCATTATTCTGCTATGAGGAAGAGCAACACGTTTACCTTTAGTTCCTGCCGCTAATAAAAATGCACCCATCGAGGCAGCCAAGCCTACGCAAATCGTAACAACATCACTTTTGACATACTTAATAGTGTCATAAATAGCTAACCCAGCAGTTACAGAGCCTCCAGGGCTATTTATGTAAAGATATATTGGCTTTGAATTATCATCAGAGTCAAGATATAGCATTTGAGCTACAAGACTATTTGCAATCCCATCATTGACTTCCTGTCCAAGGAATAAAATTCTTTCGACACCTAGTCTTGTATAAATGTCAACCCATCTCTCATATTGACTTCCTGGAAGTCTATAAGGCACGCTTGGAGTTCCTATTGGCATGATAAAAATTAATTAAATGTTTGTTGGTAAATCTTTTTGACTTGTGAGTACTCTATCAATAACACCATACTCGACTGCTTGATGAGGATTAAGATAACTCATACGGTCAGAATCTTTTGAAAGTTCGTCTAAGGTTTTACCTGTATTCCTTGATAGAATTTCGAGCATCGATTTTTTATTTTTCAAAACTTCTTCTGCTCTAATTTGAATATCTGTGGCTTGACCTCGTGCACCACTTATAGGTTGATGTAAAACAATTGATGCGTGGGGGAGGGCAGCTCTCTGTCCTTTTGTTCCAGAAGAAAGAATTACTGCAGCAGTACCCATCGCTTGCCCTATACAAATAGTATGAACAGGCGGTTTGATATAGCTTATAGTATCGCAAATTGCGAAAGCTTCTGTTTCAAATCCAACGGCATCGCCTGTATACCAACTTGTTCCGGTTGAATTTATGTAAAAGAAAATAGGTTTATCCGGATTGTCAAATTCAAGATATAAAAGTTGAGCAATGATTAGTTCAGTGACATCCATTCCTAATTGACGCTTGGCATCATCATCAGAAAATAATGGTAATCCAAGATATACAATTCTTTCCTTTAGTAATAAAGAGGGAAGGTCTGGAGGTGGAGTTCTCATTACGGTGTTGTCACCGTAATAAGGAGCGGAAACCGTCATATTTATTAAGTTAGTTATCTACTTACAATTCTAGCTAGTGTTAGCCCTCAGTTGCTTCAGATTTAAAAGATTTGTTTGACTCTGGATCATTTAAAAGTTTACCAAAGGCCATCCGACCTGTAGGTGTCTGCAATGCTCCGGTAATAACAATGTTTAATCTACTCCCTACGAATTGTTTCGCTTCCTCAACAACAATCATTGTTCCGTCATCCAAATATCCAATCCCTTGCATTTTCTCTTTGCCTTCTCTAACAATTTTTATATTAAGTGATTCTCCTGGCTGCACTTCAGGTCTCAATGCAATTACTAAGTCACTTAAATTTAAAACTTTTAATTCTTTTACTTCCGCAATTTGGTAAAGATTATAGTCAACTGTGATTAATGTACCAGCCATGTCCTGTGTTATCTTAAGAAGTTTTTCATCGGTACCATCTCCTTCATATTTAGTAGGATTAATTACTAATCTTCTTCCATAAATCTCTCTTAATTCTTTTAATAATTTTAGTCCTCTTCTACCCTTTGATCTTTTTTCGTTACTGCTGGAATCAGCCAAGGTTTGTAATTCATCTATAACACTTTGAGCTACAATAATTTGCCCTTCCAGTAACCCACAATTTAATAATCCATTGATTCTTCCATCAATGATTACACTTGTATCAAGTATTTTAGGACTGGCAGCGGGCAAGATTCCCTCATTAACTAAATATGCCTCTGTATTATTGGGGTTAAATAACCTTAATAAAGTTCTCCCGTGGGTATCCGCTAATTTATAACCAAGCACTCCAAAGAAGATATTGCTCAAAATTGCCGCTAATGGCTTAGCAAAAAATACTTCTCTTGGAAATGGTATTAGCAATATAGGTGCTAAAAGTAAATTAGCTACAAGTAATCCTAAAATAAGCCCTACAGCTCTACTAATTAGCAGATCTGTTGGCATTGTTCGTATTTGATCAAGAAATGTTTTTCTCAGTTGCAAAAAAACAAACCCTGCGGCTAATCCTACAAAAGAACCAATTATTGATAAAACTATTCTAAATCCCTCAATATTTGAAACTTGTTTTAAGTTATCAACAGGCAATAAATCAACCCCGAGCCAACCTGAGGCACCTCCAGACAATATAAATAAAATAATTACTAAAATATCTGTCATACCCCTAATCTACTAGGCTTTATTAATTGAGTAAATAAAGATTTTGTTTTTAGAAAGCTTTATTGTGATCTCCTCAAGAACTTTTTAACTAATTGGATATGTTTAAACCACCTAAAAGCGCCTATGTTCATATCCCTTTTTGTCATAGAAGATGTTTCTATTGTGATTTTTCAATTGTTCCAATTGGAGATGAAGTAAAAAGTACTAAAGGAAATGGAACTAAAGTAATAGATGATTATTTATATTTCTTAAAAAAAGAAATATTGTCAATTAAACACAAATCTCCATTATCCACAATTTATATAGGCGGGGGAACACCCTCAATCCTAGATCCCACTCAAATAGCAGAATTAATTTCAATATTTGAAATTCATTATGGAATTGATTATGGAGCTGAAATCACAATGGAAGTTGATCCAGCTAGTTTTGAAGAAAAAGATTTATATGGATTTATAAATGCAGGCATAAACAGATTTAGCTTGGGAGCACAAAGTTTTAATAACCAAGTGTTAAAAGAAGCTGGGAGAAGACATATATCTAAAGATGTAGAGGAGGCATGCCATTGGATGAGAAATGCAAAGAAAGATAAATTCATCAAAAGCTGGAGTTTAGATTTAATCCAAAATCTACCCAAAAGTACTCTTGCAACATGGCAAAAAGATCTAGAAAAAACAATTAGTTTTTGCCCTCCTCATATCTCAATTTATGATTTAAATGTTGAAGAAGGCACCGTTTTTCAAAATTTGCAGGATTTAGGGAAGTTACCATTACCTGATCAGGATGAATCTTTTGAAAACAGTAAATTAACAAGCAAAATTTTAAATAATTCAGGCTATTTAAGATATGAGATCTCTAATTACTCTTTGCCCAGGCATCAATCAAGGCATAATAGAGTTTATTGGAAAGGGTTAGGTTGGTGGGGTTTTGGTCAAGGTTCGACAAGCTCTCCGTGGGGTATGAGATTTTCTAGACCAAAAAATATAGATGAATATCAAAAATGGGTTATTGATCAATGTGATAAACAATTAGATGAATCTTTACTTGTGAATTCAAAAAAAAAGTTAGATCTTGATGAAAAAATAATGTTGGGATTAAGGACTAAAGAGGGAATTAATTTGAAAAATTTGTTCATTGAAGAAGGATGGGATGATAATAATTCAAAAAAATTTATGGCAAAATTATTAACAAGCTGGCAAAAATACAGAGATTATGAGCTTTTGCTTAATGAAGGAGATAGATTTTTTTTAAGCGATCCTAAAGGAATGGAATTAAGTAATCAAATAATTATTGATATGTTTAATTGGTGGGACCAAATTAATTAAGTTTTTCAGAATTTATCCATTCTCTCAATTTTGTTGTAAATGTTTTTTTCCCATTGATAAGAGGCCCACAAAATGGGGGTTGCTTATCATTTAAACCAAGTAAATCTGCCGTTACTCTTATCTGACCATCGCAATCTGCGCCTGCTCCAATACCAATAGTAGGTATTTTAAGATTATTTTTAATTTCCTTTGAAAGAGAATCTGGAATGTGTTCTAAAACGATAGCGAAACAACCTATCTTTTCAAGTATCTCAGATTCTTTTTTAATTTTTTCCTTACTTATGAAATCATCACCTTGCTTCTTTAGCCCTTGATTTAAAATACTTTGAGGAGTTAATCCTATATGACCCATTATTGGAATTCCCATCCTTATCAATCTAGAAATTACTAATTGTATTTCTGGTTCAGCACCCTCAATTTTCACTGCTTTAGCTGGTGTTTCCTTAATGATTCGTCCTGCATAATCAACTGCTTTATCTTCTCCACATTGGTAACTGAGAAATGGCATGTCACATACAACTAAAGGTTCTTTCCCAAAATTATTCTTAAAGCCTCTGCAAACAGCATTTGTATGATGGATCATATTATCTAACGTAACTGGTAAAGTTGTTTCATAACCAAGCGCAACCATCGCCAATGAATCGCCAACTAAAATAATATCTGCACCAGCCTCCTCAGCTATTGAACCTGTGATTGAGTCCCATGCTGTTAAGGCAATTATTTTTTTTGACTCATTTTTAAATTTAACTAGTTCTTGTGGGAGCATAATAATATATCAACTTTTAAAAGAATTATTGCTATTATTATAAATGACTCGGCCTTTCGCGGTTTTAACGCCTAAACTTGGTCAGGACTGGAAAGTAGCAGCCACGCAGGATGCTTTAAACAGGCGAGATAACCGAGTCACAATTTTTAAAGTTTGTTGTCGTTTCTCTTATTTTGCCTCAATCTTAGGAATTCAGGAATATTTGCACCTCCTTCCTTGTTATCAGGACTATTGTAAAAAGGACTATTTGGTCCATTGCTTATTCTCCTTCTGAAAATTTGATTATTATCCGGAGGCGATGAATTAAATCCTGTGATTATAACGGTAACTGCAATCTCACTTTCCATAGATTCATCAATTACAGCTCCTACAATGATATTTGCCTCAGGATCTAATACTTCATATATAAAATCAGATGCGGAAGTCATATCATCAAGAGTCATATCATGACCACCTGTAATATTAATTACGCAGCCTTTTGCACCCCTGATTTTATCAGATTCAAGTAATGGACTGTTTATAGCAGCTTGAGCAGCTTCTAAAGCTCGCGATCTTCCAGAACCTATTCCAATCCCCATTAAAGCTGTTCCAGCCTCAGTCATTACAGATCTAATATCAGCGAAATCAACATTTACTAATCCTGGTTTAGTTATAATGTCGCTTATCCCTTTAACACCCATTCTTAATACGTCATCTGCGCTCCTAAAGGCTTCTTGTAGTGGAGCCCCAGAAATTACATCTTTTAATTTATCATTGGGGATAACAATTAAAGTATCAACATTTTCAGCTAATCTAGTTATACCTTCTTCGGCTTGACGCATTCTTCTTTTCCCTTCAAAAGAGAAAGGTTTTGTAACTATACCTACTGTTAAAGCACCACTTTGTTTAGCAACATCTGCAACAACAGGAGCGGCTCCAGTTCCAGTTCCGCCTCCCATCCCTGCGGCTATGAAGACCAAGTCAGCTCCATCTAAAGCTTGCTGTAATTCTTCTTTGGATTCTTCTGCAGCCTTTTGGCCAATACTTGGATTGCCTCCGGCACCTAAGCCTCTGGTTAAGTTCTGACCCAACTGAACTCGTTGTGTAGCCGAAGATTGCAGTAGGGCCTGCGCATCAGTATTTAGAACTCTGAATGTAACACCATCAAGATCACTATTGATCATTCGGTTTACTGCGTTGCTTCCTCCACCTCCAACACCAATTACTTCTATTTTGGCATTCTGACTTGGAAGAATTTCACTTGATTGATTTAAGTTTGGATTGTTTCCGAAGCTCATCGCTATTTCAAAACAAATTTTATTCCTTGGTGCATTATGAACTCACTCAGGTCATCTTTAGGGATTTCTTGAAGAAACTCCTAATGTTTATTTTTTACAAATATTTTCTATATCTATCGAGAACCCTTTTGGAGATTGACTTCATCTAAAAATTAAATATATTATCTAATCTCAAATATTAGGGAATGAACACTTTTATCTTTGGATCAGCTAGATCGGTTAGGTCTAAACTTTTAATTTTTTTACGAATTTTTTGGTTTTTAAATTGTTCTTTAATATCAAAAATTAAATTTAATTTCTCATCTATTTCTTTAGACTCAAAGCCCAAAAAGATTTTTTGTAAAAACTTTTCTTCCAGAGTAATAAATCCCTCTGAACTGATATTTATTGCTTCAAGATCATCATTTCCTTTATAAGTTTTTATTATTAATGATATTAACTTTTTATACTCTTTCTTCCATCCAGATAACTTTATTGGAAAAATCAAATTTTCTCTGTCAGGTATAAATTTCTCTTTGATAAAGACACCATCTTTATCAATAACACCTTTTATTTTTATTCCGTTTACTTCTCTTTCCGCAAAAGCGACTGGCTTTCTTGTTTTAATATTAATTACTAATCCAAAAGGGAGCAGTTGCCTAGTTATTGATATTTGCTTTAAAGAAATATTTTGTGTTAGTTCTTTTTCAATTAATTTCGTTTTTATGAAAATTAGTTTCTTAGGTAATTTAAGTGAAGAGTTTTGAGTAATATCATTTATTGTAATGAAGTCTGCTCCATTAATATATATATTTTTGGAATCTACTTTTCTGAACAAATTTATAGTAAGAATATTTGTCAAGATGAAAAATATTCCAAGAAATATTAATTTTTTAATTTCGTAATTTTTTATATTTTTCACAAATCACAACGAGCTTTCTGCATTAATTGATCCATCCATTCTCTAGCCCTATCTGCATCTGAAAATGGTACATCCATTTCTCTTCCACTACCAACAAGTCTTAATCTACATTTGCCTTGCGATTCATCTGTAAGAGGTGCTTCTCCAGAGGTAAGCGCCATAAGTTCAATTAATTCAAGCTTGGTGATGATAAAGCTGTCTTTCTCTTTAAATTCGCCCGCTTCAAAAGCACTCCATGTTAACTTACCGTCTCTTAAATAAGCAGCTCCTGAACTATCTAATTTACAAAGTTCAGATCCGTTTGCCCAATTTCTAAATAGATTTTGTCTCCTTCTTTCTAACCATCCTAATGCAGTTAAGAGGAAGAAAATAAAAATTAATGGCAGCCAAAGTAGTCCATGAAGCATTTAGACAAAAATTTTAAATGGAATATTCTATTATTTTAGCGACAAGTTCATCAATTTCTAAACCTGATGATTTCCAAAGTAATGGGAACATGCTATTTTTTGTAAAACCTGGAATAGTATTTATTTCATTCAAGTAAATTTTATTGGTACCTTTTTCAAGAAAAAAGTCTACTCTCGCAAATATATTTATATTTAATGCCATGCAGCTTTCAATAGATAATGTTTGGATCTTTTCCTTTAGAGTAGGATCAATATTTGCTGGTATTATTATTTTATTATTTGTTTTGTATTTGGAATCATAATCATACCAATCTGATATGTAATCTACTTCGCCAATCTCAGATACAATAAGATTTCTTTTACCGATTATACCTACTTCTAATTCTTTGACATCTAAACCTTCTTCAACGATTATTCTATGATCAATTGCCCACGCTTTTCGTAAAGCACCTAAAATATCAGATTGATTTATTACTTTTGATATCCCAATTGATGAACCAGAATTAGCTGGTTTGATAAATAGAGGAAAATTTAGTCTTTGTATAATCTGATCGCAAATTATTTTTAAATTATTATTGTCATCTAAATTTTTATCTTGGATTATGAAAAAATTGACTTGAGGAATTTTTAAATGAGAAAAAATTAATTTCATTATAATTTTATCCATACCTATGGCAGACCCTAAGATGCCTGAACCAATAAATGGTTTTTGAGTAAATTTTAATAAACCTTGTATTGATCCATCTTCTCCATTCGCTCCATGAATAATTGGGAACCAAATATCAATATCTTTACAATCTATGTTTTCAAAGATTTTTATATTTTCAAATAGAGAGTTTGGAATGAAATCATCAATAATTTTTGAATTTTCTAAGATTAATAGAGAATCTTTGCTATCAAACCATTTTCCATTTTTATTGATGTAGAAAACTTTTGTAGAAAACTTTTTTTTATTTAAATCTGAATTTAATGCAGCAAATATTGCCTTAGCAGATTCTATTGAAATGGCATGTTCATTTGATTGACCGCCAAAAATGATGCCTACACATTTTCTTCTGACTTCATTCATTTAATATTTCTTCTATCAATCCAACATTACTCCCGATAGAGAAAAAGATCTTACCTCTCTAATTTTTACATTTATTTCTTTTCCGATAAAGTCTAAATGTGTTTTTTCCTGTGGTATTTCCACAAAAGTTAATCGATTTGTTCTAGTTCTCCCCATTAATTGTGAAAGATTCTTCGGATTATATCCCTCTATTAAAATATTTTCATTCTCATACAAATATCTTTGATTTCTTTTTCTTGAATTTAACTCTACTGTTTCATTTAATTCATTTAATCTATCTTTTTTAATATCTTCTGGAATTTGTTTTGACCATTTGGCAGCAGGAGTATTTGGTCTAGGAGAATAAGCAGCAGTATTTACCAAATCAAATCCAATATCATTAATTAATTTTAGAGTATCTCTAAATTGATTGTCTGTTTCTCCTGGGAAGGCGACTATCGCATCTGCAGTTATTGAGGCATTAGGCATTAATGAACGTATATTGTCTATTATTTTTTTATATTTATCGACTGTATATCCTCTAGACATTAATCGTAAGATCTCATTATTTCCACTTTGAAAAGGTATATGAAAGTGCTCGCATACCTTTTCTAGTTGAAAACACGTTTGAATAAGTTTTTTAGAAAAATATCTTGGATGACTTGTAGCAAACCTTATCCTTTTGATTCCATTAATATCATGAATATATTCAAGAAGATGACTAAGAGATGTAGGATCACTACCCTCTATAAATCTTCCTGAGAGATCTCTTCCGTAAGCATCAATATTTTGTCCAAGGAGAGTAATTTCTTTGTAATTATTCTCTGCTAAAGATTTAATTTCATCTTTAATTGCTAATGGATGTCTTGATTGTTCTTTTCCTCTAACAGAGGGAACAACGCAGTATGAACATCTTTCGTTGCATCCATATATAATATTAACCCATGCACAAATGCCACTTTCTCTTCTTGCATTTGTAATGTCTTCAGATATATATACATCTTCAGTCGCGACAACTTGATTCCCTGAATCTACCCTTTCAAGTAAATTCTCCAAATTATTTACATGTTGAGGTCCCATAACTAGATCTAGTTCTGGAACCTTCCTTAGCAAGGAAGCACCCTCTTGTTGAGCAAGGCATCCAGCTATGACTAATTTTAATTCTGGTATCTTATGTTTCCTTTTTGCTTGTCTTCCAAGGTAGCTATACACTTTTTGTTCGGCACTATCTCTGATCGTACATGTGTTGTAGAGAACTAAATCAGCTTCAAATTCATCTTCAGCCTTTACATAACCTAAATTTTCCAGAATGCCAGCCATTCTTTCAGAATCAGCTTTATTCATTTGACAACCAAATGTCGTTATCCAGTAGGAATTAGAGATGAATTTTGAATCTTGTGATTTGAAGTCGTTTCGAGATTTAGTCTGTAACACCTTACTTATAAAAATAAAAACTATCTATATAAACCAAAAATACACATTATATTATTTTGCGGCAATAATTTTGAGGGCGAGCGAGGGGATTCGAACCCCCGAATAGCGGCGCCACAAGCCGCTGCCTTAACCACTTGGCGACGCCCGCCTCATATAATGAATCTAACAACTCATGTGCATAATTTCATATTTTATTCTGTTATTTAAAAGAATTTGAATTAATTTATGAAAATATTTAGTTATTTTTATGTTTAAACTAGGATAACTTTGAAAAAATTTTGAATAATTCAGGTGTATCACAAGTTTTAATTCCACGTTGTTTGTGTGAATTAGAACAACAATTTAATATTCATGTAAATAATGAGGGATTAACTCCTGTTGAAATTTCATGGGATGAAGGATTTGTTTCAAATATTAAATCAATAAAAGAAGGGAGGAATTTAATAAATAAAATTTTGTTCCCTAGGTTTGTCGAGTCTCATGCACATTTTGACAAGTCTTTTTCTTGGATGAATTATCCGAATCTACAGTCAAATTATGAAAATGCTTTGTCTGTTAATTTAGAGGAACATGTTACGAGGACTGCAAGTACAGTTTTAAAAAGAGCTGAAAAATCTTTAAATCTTGCAATTAAAAATGGTTATAGAGCAATCAGGACTCATATTGATACATATAATTTTCAAGATCAAGAAATTTGGCCCAAACTCTTCCATTTACAAAAAAAATACTCTGAGTTTTTAATTTTACAATTTGTATCTTTAGCTCAGATTGATTTTTGGGGAACTAATGAGGGAGATTTATTTGCAAAAAACTTAAAATTACATAATGGAATATTAGGAGGCGTTCTAGTTCCACCCTTTGATAGGCCAAGGATTATAAAAAATCTTTCAGATATGCTTTTACTTGCAAAAAAATATAAATTAGAAGTTGATTTACATATTGATGAATCTTCTGTTGAACCTGGTTCGGGAATTAAAATATTATTGAATACTATTGAGAAATTGAATTCCAATGTCAAAGTTACTTGTAGTCATTCAAGTAGTTTGTTGCTACTTAAAGGTGATGAACTAACAAAGCTAGCTGATAAAATGTTAAAAAAAAATATTACAGTAATAGCTTTACCTTTAACGAACTTCTGGTTACTAAATAGACAAGAAAAAAATACAATATCAAGACCTGTAGCACCTATTAAACAATTACAAAAAGCTTTTATAGATGTTTCTATTGGAAGTGATAATGTTCAGGATCCATGGTACCCATTCGGAAATTTTGACCCTTTTTATTTAATGTCTCATGCTATGCCAATGTTGCAGTTAAATCCTTGGGACAGATTATCACTCTCAGCCATCTTCAATTCTCCAAGTAGATTACTAAATTTAAATTGGGATGGGGTTGTCAAAAAAGGATGTCCAGCAGATTTTGTTATCGTTGAAGGTAATTGTTGGGGAGATATATTCTCAGGAAATATTAAAAGAAAAATAATAATAAAAGGCAATTGTTATAAAAAATGATTTATCTTTAATTAAGAAAGGATTTCATAATGACTAATAAAATTGAGACTTTAAAAAATCATCTTAATAATATTCAAAATTTAGAAGTTATTGATAATCATTCCGATGTTAAGAGGTTATCTAGGGATTTTTATAATTATTCTCCTGTTCTGAAAAAAAAATTAAACAGTTGTATAGCAGATATTGTTGTAAGGCCTAAAAATATTGAGTCTCTCTTAGCAGTTTCAAAGATATGTTGGGATTTATCAATCCCTTTAACTACAAGAGGGGGAGGTACTGGAAACTATGGTCAAGCTGTCCCTCTAGCTAAAGGTATTGTTTTGCAAATGAATTATTTTAATAAGTTAGAAAAGTATTATCCAGATAGCGGATTTGTTAAGGTTCAATCTGGTTGTCTCATGGGAGATTTAAATAAAGAGCTAGGAAAATATGGTCGAGAATTAAGATTATTTCCTAGTACCTGGAGGACTGCCTCAATTGGAGGATTTATTGCTGGTGGATCAGGAGGAATTGGATCTATTAAATGGGGATTTCTAAGAGATCCTGGAAACTTAATAGGATTAGAAGCAGTCAATGTGAATTTACATCCTAAATTACTGAAATTAAACACCGAGGAATCAGAACCTTTGAACCATGCTTATGGAACTAATGGGATCATAACCTCGTTAATAATTTCTACAGATGTTAAACAAGATTGGTATTCGATAGTTATAGATTGTGAAGACTTTCAGAATGCCATAAATCTAATTAAGCTATGTACCGCTGCGGCTATTGAACTTAAGCTAGGTGCAATTTTAGAAGATGAAATTGTTGATAAAATGCCATCTTGGTTTAAAAGGAAAAAACTATGTCATAAATTGTTAATTCAATCAAATTTAGGAGGTGTTAAAACCATTGAAATGCTTTGTAAGAAAAATAAATTAAATTTAGAAAATCTTGGGAGAGAAGATGAATTAGATCACGGAATTTCAGACCTAGTGTGGAACCATACCACTCTCCAAATGAGAGCGAAAGATAAAAATTGGACTTACTTGCAAATGCTTTTACCTTTAAATGAGGAATTTAACCTTATTAAATCAATAAGAAATAAATATGGGAAAGAAATTCTATGGCATCTAGAAGCTGTTTCTCAGCAAGGGATACCAAGATTAGCAGCTTTACCGCTTTTAAAATGGAATGATGAAAAACAATTAGATGAAATTATGGAAGATTGCAGAAGTCTTGGTGGAATAATATTTAATCCACATGTTTTAACTGTTGAAGGAGGAGGACTTGGTGTTACAGATGCAGATCAAGTTAAAGCTAAAGAGAATTATGATCCTAAAGGATTATTAAATCCTGGTAAACTAGCAGGCTGGGCAGAGAAAGAAAAATTTATTGATTAGTTCTTGAAAATTTTATAAATTCAGAAACTAAAAATATAGAACCAGTTATCACGGGCATACATCTTGGCCATTCTTCAAGCTTTTTTAAATAATAAAAAGCTTCTTTAAAGTTAGTAAATTCAATAAAATTATCTAATTTATGATCAGAAATTTTTGAAATATCACTTAAAGACCAACTTTCTTGATTAGGCACAGGTACCAGTAAAACTTTATCAATAGATTTTATTAAATTTCTAATTATCAAAATAATATCTTTTTGTTTTTGAACTCCAATTATCCAATATACTCCTTTCTCTTCATTCGGCCAATTTTCTCTCTCAAGTGAAAGAACTTTTGCAGCAGAGGAATTGTGCGCAGAATCTACAAGGATTTTTTTATTATCAAAATCAATAATTTCTAATCTTCCTGGCCATTTTGTCAAAGAAAGACCCTTTTTAATAGCATTATGATTTATATTCCATCCTTTTTCAATAAGTAACTGAGCGACCTTAAAAGCAACTGCGGCATTTTGCTTCTGAAAATTTCCTTTGAGACCTAAATCCCATTTTTCGTTAAGTGGTTCGACCCAGTTAATACGAGCACCAATTTCTTTTACCCTATCGTTAATAATATTTCGTGCGATGGTATTCTGTTCACAGCTTACTACAAGAGATCCTTTTTCAATTACAGCTACTTTTTCTCTTGTTATTTTCTCCAATGAATCTCCTAGATACTCAGTATGATCAATTCCTATATTCCCAAAAGCAATTATTGGTCTGAATTTATGTGCTGTAGTAGCATCTAACCTTCCTCCTAGGCCAGCTTCAAGAATCAATAAATTAACATTATTAAGTTCAAAATATTTTAAAGCGCAACAAATTATTAATTCAAATGGTGTAAGTTTGCATTCGAAAAGTTTTGTTTGAATATCTCTAATAAGTGTTTCAAATTTTTTTGTGCTTATTTTTATTTGATTCACTCTAATCCTCTCAGAGACATCAAAAAGATGGGGTGAGGTTGTCACTCCAATATTTATTTTTGCTTCACAAAGAATATTTTCTAAAAAAGCAGATATTGAGCCCTTCCCATTTGTTCCAACTATTTGAATCGCTGGAGTATTATGACATGGGTTATCTAGTTTTAGAAGTGCTTGTCTTATCCTTGTGAGATCTAAATTAATTTTTTCTCTCTCGTTATTAAGGGATAAAAAATTAAAGTTTTCCGCATTAATATTTTGCAAAACTTTTAAATCATAATCCTTTAAAAATTAATGATAGTTTCTTTAAAACTATATTCATTTCATTTTTAGAAATTATTAATGGAGGAACTATCCTAACAACATTTATTCCTGCAGGTACAACAAGTAAACCTTTTTCAAATGCGCTAATAGTTATTTTTTTTGCATCAGTAATTTCCTTATTTAAAACAATTCCTTGTAGTAGACCAATACCTCTATGGCCCAAAATTATATCTGAATATTCCTTAGCAAGCATATCCAACCCCTCTTCTATCTGAGTACTTCTTATTAATACATTATTAAGCAGATTCCTTCTTTTGATTTCATTTAGGATTGTTAAAGCTGCTGTACATGCAAACGGATTTCCACCAAATGTACTTGCATGATCACCAGGGATAAAAAGGTTAGCTTTCTTTCCCACCAACAAAGCTCCAATTGCATGACCTCCACCAAGTCCTTTGGCAAGAGTGAATCCATCAGGTTCAATTCCTAAGTTTTCATATCCCCACAATTTCCCTGTTCTACCGACCCCGCTTTGTACTTCATCAAAAATTAGCAACGAGTTTTTTTGATCACAAATTTCTCTTAATTGGTGAAAGAATTTTTTATCTCCAGGGATAACACCTCCTTCTCCTTGGATAGGTTCAATTAAAATCCCTGCGATATTTTGATTACTTTTCTCACATTCTTCAAATATATTTTTAACAGATTTAAAGTCATTATATTTAAAAAATTTAAACCCACTTAACAAGGGTTCAAATCCTTTGTGGTATTTTGGTTGCCCAGTTGCACTTAAAGCGGCAAAAGTTCTTCCATGAAAACTTGATTCAGCAGCTAGTATTATAGATTCATTATTAGTAATTTTTGATCCATATTTTCTGATTAATTTAATTGCAGCTTCATTCGCTTCAGCTCCGCTATTGCAGAAAAATGCAGCTTCTGCACAACTATTATCAGTTAGCCATTCACTGAGTTTAGTTTGCTCCTCAATTTGATAAAGATTTGATACATGTTGGATTTTATTTAATTGTTTTGATAAATTTCTTCTCAATGCACCATTGCTATGACCTAAGCTACAAGTTGCTATTCCTGAAACCGCATCTAAATATTTTTTCCCATTTTTATCCCAAAGCCAACAACCTTTCCCTTTTTTAAAAGTAATATTGAATCTGTTGTAAGTGTTCATTAAAGTGGGAGCGGTCGGACTTGAACCGACATACCCGAAGGTGCCGCATTTTGAGTGCGGTGCGTCTACCAATTTCACCACGCTCCCATAAATTTATTTCGTACTTAATAATTATAAACCAATTCTAGATTAAGAGTATATGGGTCTATTGGAATTTAAGCAGCATAACTATTTTGTACATCATTTATAAAAAAATCCTGATTATACGAAATGTCTGAAATATTTTCTGTTAAACCTCTTTTAAGGTTGGCACCTAATTTTTTAAATTTAAATTCAAAATCTTCATAACCTCTATCTAAGTGTTCTAATCCTTCAACTAAGCTTGGATTATCAGCCATTAAGGCTGCAATTACGATAGCGGCAGTAGACCTTAAATCAGATCCTTTTAAATGTCTACCATAGAGTTTTTTAACACCGCTAACTGTTGCAATATTATTTTCTAATTTAATTGAGGCTCCCATTTTATTCAGTAATTCAATATGATTCATTCTATTTTCAAATATTGTTTCTTTTATTATTGATTTTCCAGTAGCTTTTAACATTAAGGCAGTAAAAGGAGCTTGCAAATCAGTAGGAAATCCAGGGAATGGAGCAGTTTCAATATTTACACCTTTAATCGTTTTAGTTTTAATAGAAATCGCGTCATCTCTAATACTAATATCACTACCACTTTCTTTGAGCTTTTGTAACAAGCTTTTTAGATGTGACGGTATCACAGGGGAAACAGTTATACAGGATAAAGTTGCAGCCGCAGCAATTAAAAAGGTTCCTGCCTCTATACGATCTGGTATCACCTCATGTGAACAACCATTTAAATAATTAACTCCTTCTATGTAAACTTTTGAGGTGCCAGCCCTTGTGATTTTTGCACCCATTTTATTAAGCATTTCGCATAAATCTTGAATCTCTGGTTCTCGTGCTGCATTACTAATAATAGTTTGCCCTTCGGCTAAAACAGCAGCCATTATTAATGTTTCGGTAGCGCCTACGCTTGGGCATCCAAGCTTAATATGTGTACCTTTCAACCTCCTCTTATTACTATTTATCCTTGCATTCACAAATCCATCTTTTTCTTCTATTGTTGCACCTAGCTGTTTAAGACCTTTGAGATGTTCTTCAATAGGTCTCTTCCCAATATTACAGCCACCTGGTAAAGCCAAAGAAGCTTTTCCTAGCATGGATAGAAGAGGCCCTATGCAGAAAAAACTTGCCCTTAGTTCATTAACTGAATTATGAGCAATATTACCAAAATGTAGATTTTCTGAATTTATTAAGACTTTTTCTTTATCGTTATCTTTTATTTTAACTCCAATACTTTTTAAGATATTCTTCATTTTACGAATATCAGATAAATCAGGAACGTTTGTTAAATAAACTGTGTCTTTGGTTAATAATGAGGCTGCTAATAAAACTAAAGCTGAATTTTTTGCACCACTTATCTTAATCCGCCCTTGAAGAGAGCATCTACCTTTTATCTTTAAACTTTCAAATTTAGGATTAAGCTTATTTTCACTTTCGCAAATCATTAATAAAATAATTATTTTTCTAATGATGACAAATTACATTATGTAAGTCCAGTCTTCTTAATGCATAAATTATTTATATTCTTGAATTTGATACCTTAAAAAATGCATATTAATATTTGGCAATTGATGTTATCACTTTTAAAAAGTAATTTTCAATAATAATTATCTTTCTCAAAAGAATTTTTGAGTGAATTTTGAAGATCATAATTTTAATACAATGTGCAATGACCCAAAAAATATCTATTGTTTCTTCAATAGAAAAAATTTATTATGTATTTAGTTCTCTTAGAAATACATCATAGAAAGTAAAAATTTTGTCATAACAAGTAAAAATAACCCTTTAATTAAAAGGTTTAGATCTTTGAAAGATAATTTATCTGCAAAAGAAAAGGGATATTTTTGCATAGAAGGTACTCATTTAATAGAGGAATTTTTAAAATTAAGAATTAAACCTTCAAAAATTATTGCGACTGAAGAATGGCTAATAAACAATAATCATTTAATTAATCATTTAGATTTGGAAATCATTTCAGAAGTGTCCAAAGAATCATTAAGATCTGCAGTTTCAACTAAAAATCCAGATGGTGTTGCCGCGATAGTTCAAAAATCTGCTATTAAGGAATGTACTTTTGATAAAGAGGATGATTTCATACTTGTCCTAGATAGAATTCAAGATCCTGGAAATTTAGGAAATCTTTTCAGGACAGCATTAGCTGCGGGTGTTAATAAAGTTTTATTAGGAGGTGGAGCTAGTCCATTTAACCCAAAAGTCATAAGATCATCATGTGGTTCTATCTTTCATCTTCCTTTCCAAAGAATTGAAGGAAATGAAGAAGAAATTTATGATGAACTATTAGATTCTTTAAAAGTTATTCAAAAAAAAGGATTTAAAATCGTTTTATCAATTGGAAATAATAAATTATCTAAAAAATGTCCAAAACCTTATTGGGAATATGATTGGTTGAAACCAACAGCATTAATTCTAGGTAATGAAGGATCTGGTATTCATAATAAAATTCAAGAAACTTTTACAGAGACAATAACTATTCCGCATAGTGAGCTTGTAGAATCATTAAATGTAGCCTGCGTAGCAGTTCCATTATTACTGGAGCGAAAAAGGCTTGTATTAACTTCATCTTCAGAAAATAAAAGTGACTGAAACTAAATTTGACTTTGATTTAATCGTTATAGGTGCTGGATATGGTGGCTTTGATGCTGCTAAACATGCTGCTGAAAAAGGATTAAGGGTTGCAATTGTAGAATCTTCTGAAATGGGTGGAACTTGTGTCAATAGAGGATGTGTTCCTTCTAAAGCTTTGTTAGCAGCAAGTGGAAAAGTTAGAGAGATTGCTAATTATGATCACTTATCAAAATTTGGAATACATACTTCTCCCGTTAGATTTGAAAGAGCTAAAATCTCAGATCATGCTAATAATTTAGTACTTAATATTAGAGAAAATTTGACTAAAACCTTAACTAGAGTTGGAGTGGAAATAATTAGGGGTTTTGGCCGCATTGAACAACATCAAAAAGTTGGTGTAAGGGATAAAAATGGTATTGATCAGATTTTTTCATGTAAAGATATCATTATTGCAACAGGTTCATCTCCTTTCGTCCCCAAGGGAATTTCATGTGATGGGAGGACAGTTTTTACAAGTGATGAAGCCGTCAAACTTGAATGGCTTCCAAGATGGATCGCAATCATTGGTAGTGGTTATATTGGTCTTGAGTTTGCAGATGTTTATACAGCATTAGGTTGTGAAGTTACGATGATTGAGGCGTTGGAAAATATTATGCCTACATTCGATCCTGATATTACAAAAATTGCTAAAAAAACATTAATACAATCTAGAGATATTGAGACAAAATCAAATGTTTTTGCAACAAAAATCATCCCAGGATGTCCAGTTAATATTGAATTAACAGATGCTACAACAAAAAAAATTACTGAAAATTTAGAAGTTGATGCTGTTTTAGTCGCCACTGGGAGGATCCCGAACAGTAAAGGTTTAAATCTTGGATCAGTCGGTATAGAAACTAGTAGAGGTTTTATAACGATTAATGACGAGATGAGAGTAATAAATGATAAAAAAATAATTCCAAATGTTTATGCTGTTGGAGATGTAACTGGAAAACTTATGCTGGCTCATACAGCTGCTGCTCAAGGTGTTATTGCTGTTGAAAATATTTGTGGTAATTCAAAAGAAATTAACTATAAAAGTATACCTGCTGCAACATTTACTCATCCTGAAATAAGTTCTGTTGGTTTATCTGAGAATGATGCAAAGGAAATATCTAAAAAAGATAATTTTAGTTTAGGAATTGTTAAAAGTTATTTTAAAGCTAATTCTAAAGCTCTAGCAGAGCTTGAAAGTGATGGGATGTTGAAATTAATTTTTAATAAAGACTCTGGGAAAGTTTTAGGAGCGCATATTTTTGGTCTACATGCTGCTGATCTTATTCAAGAAGTTGCTAATGCAATAGCGAGAGATCAAGATGTTACTCAATTAGCTACAGAAATTCATACGCATCCTACTTTAAGTGAAGTAGTTGAAGTAGCATATAAGCAAGCAGCAGCTCAAATTAAATAGTTATTTTTTTAAATGGAAATTAGAAGAAAACCACCTAATCCAAAAATCAGAGTTGAAAACTTAGAATATGCAATTCCTCATAAAGATTCAAAAGCAAGAAATATTCTAGAAGAAATTATTTGGTATAAAGATATTGAAATTTCAAATTTTAAAAAATCTGTTCCTCTTGAAAATTTAATTAAAAAAATAGATGGTTTACCACAAACTAAAAATTTTTCAGATGAGATAAATTACTCC
This sequence comes from uncultured Prochlorococcus sp., assembly GCA_902624085.1. GTDB lineage: Bacteria > Cyanobacteriota > Cyanobacteriia > PCC-6307 > Cyanobiaceae > Prochlorococcus_A. The sequence goes on along the minus strand of CACNWD010000004.1, from coordinate 10,723 downwards.
AAAAATCAGCCTGCAGTAATAGCAGAAATTAAAAAAGCAAGCCCTAGTAAAGGAGTTATAAGAGAGGATTTTAATCCTTCTCAAATAGCTTCAATTTATGAGAAAGCTGGTGCTAGATGTATATCTGTTTTAACTGATAAAAAGTTTTTTAAAGGTGGCTTCGAAATCTTATCAACTGTTAGATCAGCTACTAAACTTCCATTACTTTGTAAAGATTTCATTATATCTGCATATCAAATATACAAAGCAAGGTGCTCAGGCGCTGATGCAGTTTTATTAATAGCAGCTATTCTGACAAATGCTGATTTAATTTATTTAAAAAAGATTGCTGATAAATTAAATTTGGATGTTTTGGTTGAGGTTCATGATAAATCAGAACTTCAAAGAATTATTAAATTAAATTGTTTTAATCTTATAGGTATAAACAATAGGGATTTAAAAACATTTGCTACTGATTTAAAAGTTACAACTTCATTAATGGATAATTTATCAAATGATGTAATTAAAAAAAATACTATCTTTATAAGCGAATCAGGAATAAATAATAATAAAGACCTAATGTTGCTTAAGAATCATGGGATTAATGGAGTTTTAATTGGAGAAAGATTTATGAAAGAAAAAGATATTGAAAATTCTTTTAAAACATTACTTAAACCTGTTTAATAAAACACACGTATTATGCGTATTGGAATTTATAATCAATAGTTGTTGATATAAATTTATGCAGCATATAATTTTCCAAGATTTATTCGCTGGGATAAATCAGTTAAGTAATAGTGGAGATCAATTTAATTTATTTTCATCATCAAAATATGCAATTCCAATGGGATTATCTGCGGGCATAATCCATGTAGTAAGTGGAGCAGATCACCTCGTAGCAATGGCTCCATCTTCAATTACAAACCCAAAATCTGCCTTAAAGAATGGCTTGTCTTGGGGGATAGGACATTCATCGGGAATTATTATCCTTTCAATACTTGCAATTTTTATTAGAGACATAATTCCATTAGAGAGATTTTCAAGTTTTGCAGAATTCTTTGTAGGAATATCTTTATTAATTATTGGCGTAATTGCAATAAGAAATTCCAGGAATTTTGGAATCCACTCGCATCAGCATGAACATAATAATGGAATTACTCACAAACATTATCATTATCATCAAAATAAAAATCTACATAATAAAAATGCTCATGCTTTAACAGGATTAGGTCTTCTTCATGGAATTGCAGGAGGATCACATTTAGTACCATTAATATTTGTTATTACAATTCCTGATATACAAGGAGCAATTATATATTTATTTTCATACCTTATTGGTTCTTTGGTAATTATGAGTTTATTTACTTATTTAATTTCTATTTCGACTCTAAGGTTTGGTAAAAATCAACTTAAAAGTCTAATAGGTTTTGCAGGAGGAATTTCTTTCTCCGTAGGATTATTTTGGATACAAAAAAGTACTCTTATTGTTTTAAGTTAAAAATAAATTTAAGATTATTAATTGATTTCTTCGAAATCCTTGAGGTGACAATACCCAAAACAGAATTTTTATTAATCAAGCCAAAGTAATTACTATCATCACTAAAGTTAGTATTTTCGCCTGAGACTTCCAATCCCTCCCCTTTAATTGAAGAAATCTTTTTAATTAATCTAATATTTTTTGTTGGATGTTTAAATATGACAATATCTCCAATTGAAATGGACGATCTATCGATTAAATCTTTATAAAAAACAATATCACCATCACCCAATATTGGTTCCATGGAAATACCAGAAACTATCGCTGTTTTTCTCCTGAAAAACAGCAATAGAAATAAATCAGAAAATTTAATACTAATATACAGGTTTACTAACTAGCTTTTATAAAAGAATCACTTCTTCCCTTCGTTTGCCAAAATATATTATGTATTTTTTCTACGTAATTCATAAGTTCCTCAGCTTGAGATTGATCAATGTTTACTTTGCATGCACTACATAATTTTGTAGCTTTCCAAATAGTATCATGCAAATCAGGGTAAGTTTCGAGGTGTATAGGCTTAAAGTAATCTGTCCATAAAATAAGAATTTCTTTCTTTGTCTCTTTTGCTTGATCTTCCTTAATAGCTACATATCTTGAGAAAGTATTGTTGTATGCGGACCATTCTTCAGAATCTGTACTTGAGGGAGGTTTTAAATCGATTAATTTTTTTGTCATTGATAAGACTGCCTCTGCAGCAACTCTTGTTGAGGCGGGATCATAAACTCCACATGGACCATCACAATGGGCATAAACCTTCATCATTGATGTTTTTTTGAAAATTGAAGTTAATACTTTGCTAAGCATTTCTTTTAAATGTATTTGTTGTTATTTTAGTTATACATCTACCAACTTGAAAAGTCTTAGAATATTTTCTAACTTTATTAATTAACTTTTAATAAATCTACCTCAAAAATTAATGTTGCGTTTGCTGGTATCACATTACCAGCACCTCTAGAACCATAGCCCAATTCTGGAGGGATTGTTAAAATTCTTTTTCCCCCAACCTTCATTCCTGCTACTCCTTCATCCCAGCCTTTAATAACTCTCCCAGCGCCTAGGGGGAAACTAAATGGAGCTCTTCCTATACTGCTGTCAAATTGATCTCCATTTACAAGAGTACCAGTGTAGTTAACAGTCACTGTTTTACCAGACACTGCTTCATCTCCATCGCCTATTACTTTATCTTCAATCACTAAGCCAGTTTCTGTTGTTCTTGTGTTTGAATTTTCTGATGATTCGTCTGCCATAGCAAAAAGTATTGGGTTTGGATCTGAAGGGTCTAATTCAAATAAATTCACTTTTTTAACTGTGGATTTATTTAAACTAATTTTAGTATTACTTATTAATTCATTTTGTGCGGCATTAACCGGCTTCGGAGAATTAAATTGACTATAAATTGTTACCGAAATGCAAAGTAAAAAAACTGCAAAACTAAGAAATACTTCTTTCACTATAAATATGTTAGTTATCAAGTAATATTCTCGCAGATAGAGGTACACTTAGATTAATTTTTAAAAAATTTATTAAGATTTTAATTTTGTTCAAATTATTTAAAGCTAATAAATTCTTAAATTACATAAATCCTATCGCTGGAGGAATATTGGGAGGAATTGCAATTTCTTCTGATTTGTGGATAATATTTATGCCAATATCATTATCTATATTATGGAGTGGATTTGATAGGAAATATTCAAATTTTTTGTGGGGCTTTTTTTTATCTTAATAAGTCATTATTGGCTTCTCTATCTTCACCCATTAACTTGGCTTGGATTTTCCTGGATTATAAGCATCTTAATCTCAAATATTATTTTGATTTTTTGCTCATTATTAGGTGGCTTTTGTGTGATTTTATGGGGTTTAGTTGGAAGTCAAATAATTTCTAAAAATGATATTTTTTCTCAAAAAGACAGTTTTGTTTTTATGAGAGTTATCTTAATATCATTGTTGTGGGCGTTTGGTGAAGTATTCATATCTCAAACTTCTTTTTTTTGGATTGGTATTGGTGAAAGTTTAATCCCTGGTGATTTATATCTTGCTGGGCTAGCAAGATTAATTGGTTCACCAGGGGTTTGTTTTATTGTTATTTTTATAGGATTTTGGATTTTTCTTGTTTTTGAAAGATGGAAAAGAAAATTAAATTTCAATAAAGTGTTTTTTGTAGGTATTTTAAGCATTTTCTGTTTGCACTTGATTGGAGGCTATTTAATTCAACCTGATAAAGTTCGTAATTCTTTATATCCAATAGCTATATGGCAAACAAATATACCGACAAGGGAAAAATTATTTCAAAATAATCAAAAAACTACAAATCAAATTCTTTTTGAACAAAACAAAGCCTTATCTAGGGATGCACAACTACTTGTCGTACCAGAAGGTACTTTAAAAACAAATTTTTATTTTCAAGAGCCAAGTAAAATTAACACTTTGATTGGTGGTTTTAGAAAAGAAAAAAATGGCATAAGAAATTCACTCCTGGCTTATAAAGAGGGTGATAAGTTTTATTCTAATTTTGTAGATAAGTATAGACTTGTTCCTTTAGGTGAAAAAATCCCAATAATTTTTCGTAAATTTTTAAATTTATCTTCATTGGGAGGAATAGAACCTGGTAACAAAAAAAGATATTTTGAATGGGAGAATTCACCTCCTTTTGCGGCAATTATTTGTTACGAAATAACTGATGGTTTAAAGATTAAAAATGCGGTTCAATATGGTTCTAAATTTATTTTGGCAATTGCTAATTTAGATCCTTATCCATCAAGAATCTTTAATCAATATCTTTCTCTAGTAAGGATGAGAAGTATAGAAAATAATATTGATACAGTTGTTGCTTCAAATACTGGACCTTCAGGTTTAATTAGAAATGATGGCAGGATAGATCAACTAATGGAGTCAAATAAAGAAGATAATGAAGTGGTTTATACAAATTTATTTAATAAAAAAACTTTTTATACTCGCTATGGGATATGGCCGCTAATAATAACTTTTATTTTTCTCTCAATCTATATAAATTTTTTTGAAGATATTAAGTAATTATTCCTCCCCCTAAAAGAATTTCATCTTGATAAAAAACAGCTGCTTGGCCAGGAGTTATTGAACTTTGGTCATCATTAAAAATTAATTTAAAGTTTGTATTAATATTATTATCGGTCTTTATTGGAATCAGTCTGCCTTTGACTGGTTTACTTCTATATCTAATTTGAGCACTAACTTCTATCTCTCTATTTGGCTCCTTTATTGATACCCAATTAAGATCTTTTATGATTGCCTTCCTTTCAAACAAATCTTTAATGCTTGCTACGTAAACTAAATTATTTTTATAATCTAGTTTTTTTACGTAAAGAGGTTCTTTCCAAGAGATTCCAATACCTTTTCGTTGACCAACTGTATAATGTTGAATTCCATTATGTGTCCCTAATACTTCTCCATTAATATGTTTAATTTGCCCATTTTTCTCAGGTATATGATGGTTGATAAACTTACTCATTGATCCATAATGCTCAACTAGGCATAAATCTTGACTCTCTGGTTTTTGAGCAGTTCTTAATCCCAGTCTGGATGCTTCTTCACGTGTCTCCTCTTTTTTTAATTTCCCAAGTGGCAGTACTAATCTGCTTAGTACCTCTTGTGAAAGGCTATAGAGAAAATAACTTTGATCTTTATTAGTATCAACGCCTCTAAGGAGTAAGTAATCATTATATTTATAATTTTTTGATAAGTTAATTTTTATATCTTCTATTCTTTTTATTTGTGCATAATGTCCAGTAGCAATATAAGTAAAAACTTTTTGCTCTTTAGCCCAATTAAGCATTTCTTCAAATTTCACATTTTTATTACACATCGAACATGGAAGAGGAGTGATTCCAAGCTCATATCCTTGTGTCGTTTTTTCTATTACTTTTTCTGTAAATAAATTTCTTGAGTCAATTATGTGGTGACTAATACCCAAATCCTCGCACAGTCCTGCTGCATCTATTAACCCCTCCGAGCAACAAGAACCTTGCCCTTTCATTAACCATAATGTAAGACCTTCTACAGACCATCCTTCTTCAATTAATAGTGCTGCTGATAGTGAACTATCAACCCCTCCTGAAAGTCCAACAACAATTTTTTTTTGTTGTTTAGATTTACTATTAATAGAAGAATAGTTTTCTAACTTTTTTTCTTTAATAGATTTAGTCATTAATCTAAGTCTGTTTAATCAGTTTGATTTTTATCTATAAATTTATTATGAATGAAATTAATTGGCCAAATTTAGATTCAGAACATTTAATTGTCTATTCAAAACAAATGATAGAAATTGAGAGAGATGCTTTTTCCAGAGGGATGCCTGTTGAATCATTAATGGAAAAAGTTGGTTTGGGATTAACTCAATGGCTTCTTAAAAGAAAAAATCTGATAAAAAATGGAGTAATTGTGTTTATTGGGCCTGGACATAATGGAGGCGATGGAGCAGTAGTTGCCAGAGAATTATTCTTGAAAGGGTATAGTGTTGCCTTTTGGTGCCCTTACCCTATACGAAGAAAGTTAACCCTGGAACAACTTAATTATATTACCTCTATTGGAGTTCGAAAATTAGATAATCTTCCAGATCCTCTTAATTGTGAATTATGGATTGATGCAATTCTTGGGAATAATCAAAAAAAAAGTGTAGATAAACAAATAATCAAAATGTTTAATAAAAAATTTGATAGTGGTATTGGCAAAATAGTTAGTATTGATGTCCCAACTGGTTTATGTCCAAACAGTGGAAAAGTATTTTCTAAAAGTGCTATTAAATCTAATTTCACATTGTCTACGGGCTTTAAAAAAATAGGAATATTGCAAGATAAAGCGATACCTTATGTAGGGAAAATTATAAATATTGATCTTGGCCTAAGCAAAAATTACTTTTTAAAAGAGTCAAAAAGATTTTTAAGCATTTCAAGAAAAGATATAAAAAACTTAAGTCTTTTTTTACCTCCTAAAAATGCAAGTAAATATAAGAGAGGAAGAACTTTACTAATAACAGGTAGTACTAAATATCTTGGTGCTGCCTCTCTAGTAACAAAAGGAGCATTGGCAAGTGGTGCTGGTCTCGTCAAGGTTCTAGTTCCAGAGATAATTGCTAAATCGATGTGGCAATATGCACCTGAAGTTGTCTTAGAAGGTTATTTAGAAAGTTCTATAGATGGTAATTCACTTTTGCATGAATCATTCAGAAAGATTGACTTTAATCGTTTTGACTCAATAGTTATTGGTCCAGGTATTGGTATAGACCTTCTTGATTGGGAAAAATGTCTTATTGACTTAATCAAATTTGAAGGAATTTTGATTTTGGATGCAGATGCCTTGAACCGAATAGCTTTATCAAAAGAAGGATGTAATTTCTTTTTAGATAAAAAATTTCGAACATGGATAACTCCACATATGAATGAATTTCAAAGATTATTTCCGAACTTGAAAGAATCAAATAATATTGAATTAGCTTTAAAAGCTTCAAAAGAATTTGATATTAGTATTTTACTCAAAGGTGCTCATAGTATCATTGCAGACGCCAAGGGGACTGCTTGGCAAATATATGAAACAGATGATGATTCTGCCAGAGCTGGTTTAGGTGATCTGTTATCTGGTTTTGTTTCAGGCATGGCTGCCTTAGAATTAGCTTCAGGAGAAAAAATTTCTACTGAATCTTTTGCGAAGTATGTTTTAATCCATTCTTATGCAGCCTCTAAATGTTCAATAGGCTCAAGTGCATCCAAAATCGCGGGAGAATTAGCAAAAATTGTTAGACAAATAAAAATGAGACAAATGTCTTGAAAATGACAATTAAGTCGAGTTTTTTATAGTTTTAAACACATAACTAAACAATTGTTACTGCAAATCTGAAGCGGATCTTAAAAAATAGTGGTTTTTCAAAAAAATGTAGGAAAGTTTTAATACCTAATTTGGTTAAACAATGGTTTCTTCAATACCAATATCAACTGAACCTCAAAAAAGACGAGGTAATGATCCAATAAGTTGGTATTTATCAAATATCGGAAGGGTCCCTCTTCTAACTCCAGCAGAAGAAATTGAATTGGGTAACCAAGTTCAGAAGATGATGATTCTTACTGAAGATGGTCAACTTAATGAAAAAAATAAAGAATTTACATTGCAACAAAAAAGAACAATAAAAATCGGAAGAAGAGCAAAAGAAAGGATGATGAAGGCAAATCTCAGATTAGTTGTTAGTGTGGCTAAAAAATATCAAGGTAAAGGTTTAGAGCTACTTGATCTTGTTCAGGAGGGTTCGTTGGGATTAGAAAGGGCTGTAGAGAAATTTGATCCAACCAGGGGTTATAAATTCTCTACATATGCCTTTTGGTGGATTCGTCAAAGTATGACGAGAGCGATTGCTTGTCAATCCAGAACAATTCGTTTGCCTGTTCATTTAAGTGAAAGGTTAGCAACTATAAGAAAAGTTAGTAGAGAGCTTGCTCATAAACTTGGTGCAATGCCTAGCAGGATAGAAATAGCAGAAGCTATGGATATAGGGGTTGAAGAACTTGATTCTGTTCTTAGGCAAGCACTTTCTACTAGTAGTCTAGATGCTCCAGTGAATGGAGATGATGGAAGAAGTTTCCTCGGTGATCTTATAGCTGATACTAATCATGAAGAACCACTTGATAAAGTTGAACAAAAGATTCATCAAGAACAATTAGGTAAATGGTTAAGTCATCTAAGTGAACAAGAGCAGCATGTACTTAGACTTAGATTTGGTTTAGATGGTAATGAGAGGCATACATTAGCTGAGATTGGAAGGTTACTTGAAGTATCTAGAGAAAGAGTTAGACAAGTTGAATTAAAAGCTCTAAGAAAACTAAGAAACTTAACACGTAAATTACCAAGTGGAATTTAATTCAATCTTCTGCCCAAATATATTTAGTTAATTCTTCTGACTTTGGATCAGGAGCCTCTAATGCATTTTTTACTGAATCAGTAATTTCTTGATCAATTTTCTTTTCAATATTTTTTAATTCGTCTTTACTAGCGAAACCGCCTCCAATCATTTCTTTTGATAATTTTTTGATAGGATCTCTTTTCGCCCAAAATTCTTTTTCTTGCTGAGCTCGTAATTCATCTGGGTCCGCCAAGGAATGTCCTCTAAACCTATATGTCAAGCATTCTAGTAAGGTAGGCCCTTCTCCTCCTCTAGCTCTCTTAATAGCTCTTTGTGTTGCACCTCTAACAGCAAGTACATCCATTCCATCTACTTCTTCTCCATGCATGCCAAATGCTGAGGCTTTTCTCCAAATCTCAGGATGACTTGTCGCTCTATCATGAGCCATTCCAATAGCCCACTTATTATTTTCAACAACAAAAATAATGGGTAATTTCCATAATTGTGCCATATTTAAACATTCAAAAAATTGACCATTATTGCAAGTTCCATCACCAAAGAAAGCAGCCGTAACAGCATCACTATCTCTGTCTCTAAAGACTTCTCTTTTATATTTGCTTGAAAAAGCTGCTCCTAAAGCGACTGGAATACCTTCCCCAATAAAAGCATAACCTCCTAGTAAGTGATGTTCTTTAGAAAATAAATGCATCGATCCACCTCTACCTTTGCTGCATCCAGTTTCTTTCCCAAATAGTTCGCTCATGACTTCAAATGATGGAACTCCTGCGCTTAAAGCATGAACATGATCTCTATATGTGCTGCAAAACCAATCGTGTTTTTTCTTCATAGCACCTATAACACCGGTACTTATAGCTTCTTGGCCGTTATAAAGATGAACAAATCCAAACATTTTGCCCCGGTAGTACATTTCAGCACACTTATCTTCGAATCTTCGTCCAAGAGTCATATCTTCGTATAATTTTAATCCCGTTTCACGATCTAGGATTGCTCTATCTAAGCCTTGAAGGTTAGAAATTCTCTCTACATGTGTTTCCAAGAAAATACCTTAAAGAAGTTTTGATTTGAAAACATTCTAGGACTCAATGGTCATTTTTTACGTTTTTTTTTAATAACTCTGTAAGACCTTATGAAAAAATTTTTTAACTTGATAATATTTGTCTAAAGATTTTAATAGGATATTTGCTTGGAACTCCCATTAGATCACTTCCGATTGATTGGTGTAAATCCTTCTGCTACTTCAGAAGAAATTCTTAGAGCCTTTCAATTACGCTTGGATAAAACTCCTAATGATGGTTTTACCTTAGAGGCCTTAACTCAAAGGGCTGAACTCTTGCGTTTGACAGCAGATTTGCTTACCAATGCTGAGAATAGGAAAGAATATGAAGATCTTGTCCTAAATGGTGCTTCAGGATTGGAATTTGCTTCTAATAGAGAAGTTGCAGGATTGATGCTTTTATGGGAATCCGGATCCCCAAAAGAGGCATTTAAACTTACAAGAAAAGCTTTGCAGCCGCCCCAAACACCTGCTTTGGGAAGTAGTAGAGAGGCAGATTTAACATTATTAGCAGCTTTGTCATCACGAGATGCAGCCATAAAAGAGCAAAATCAAAGATGCTATTCAAATGCAGCCGATTTTCTTCAAGAAGGTATTCAAATTTTGCAGAGAATGGGGAAGATGGGCGAGCTAAGAAAAAATCTTGAGGATGATCTTTCCGCTCTACTCCCATACAGGATTCTAGATCTCTTAAGTAGAGATCTTATTGATATTGAAACTCATAAGAAAGGTCTTTCTATGCTTTTAAATTTTATTAATAAAAGAGGTGGCTTAGAAGGTAAAAATAATTCTGAGAATGAACAAACACTTGATCAAAGAAGCTTTGAAATATTTTTTCAGCAAGTTAAATCATTCTTAACAGTAAATGAGCAAATAGATCTATTCTTGAACTTGCAAAAGAAAGGTTCTACTGAAGCTGGCTTTTTAGCTTTTTTAGCACTTACAGCTGAAGGTTATTCAAATAAGAAGCCAGAAAATTTATTCGAGGCATTGAAGATTATTAAAAATATAAATCTGCCTGGATTAGATAAAATGCCACTCATTGGTTGTTTAGATTTATTACTAGCTAATATCGAGTCAGCAGAAAATAGATTTTTACTAAGTTCTGATGAAAATTTGAAAGAGTGGTTTAATTTATATGAAGGTGAAAAATTAGATGCAATTTGTCTATATTGCAAAAATTGGTTAGAGAATGAAGTCCTAAAGGGCTATCGAGATATACGAATTGATGACGTTGATTTAGATTCTTGGTTTGAAGATAGTAAAATACAAG